>NZ_JBHRYU010000027.1:0-123423 GCF_042649185.1 Cohnella sp. GCM10012308 | reverse complement strand
GCATGGGTCAAGACATTGGACGATGCTTCGGACTTTTACAGATCGGTGTAATCGCGCGAAATAACGAGCTGCGTTATGAAATTGGAATCATTGTGGGGTATGACTCCAGTTTTAGGGGGCCTAGCCGTATTTGCAGGTATTTTATCAAGTCTCGTAAGTCGGTGGAAAATACATGTATAAATGCAGGTTTTTCGGTTCACTCCACACTCGAAAAGCGCCGGAACGTCAAAAGTCCGCTCACTTGTCTTCGAATCGCCGCCGCTCGAG
The DNA here is from genome assembly GCF_042649185.1 of Cohnella sp. GCM10012308. Lineage (NCBI taxonomy): Bacteria > Bacillati > Bacillota > Bacilli > Caryophanales > Paenibacillaceae > Cohnella > Cohnella sp. GCM10012308. The sequence goes on along the minus strand of NZ_JBHRYU010000027.1, from coordinate 123,156 downwards.
CCAGAAAGAGGAAAAACGGTGAAGCCATGTGCGCTTCACCGTTTTTTGCAATGCTTCTGCCTTGCTTTGACTGCTTTATTGCTGTTATTACTTTAATTTGCTTTGCAGTCATTACTTCACTTCGACTTACTGCCTCTACTTCACGACGTTGCTCAAAAATTGCTCGAGCGGCGCCGGATCCGTAATGTTATGATTGCAGACCTCGCTGTCCGCGCACATATAATTGCCGATCGCCTTGTAATAGTCAGGCGAGGCGTTCGCAGGCCTGGACTTGGTAAGCGCCGTGAACAGGCCGACCTCGGTCTGCCGGTTGCACACAAAGCAGGTCCCCTTCTTGTTCGTCGGCGTGAACCGTCCTTCGATGCCGACGAGCCGTCCGTCCAGCGGATACACGATAAACAGCTTGTTCGCGGCGATGTCCGACCAGCCCAGATAGCTGATCGCCTTCCTATCCAGCGCGGCCAGATCCGGAAGCTTCAGCTTCTTGATCTTCGGATACAGCTTTTTCAGCTGCTGCTCCGTCCCCGTCTCGAACGCGATCCGGTGATTCTCCAGAGAAGCCAGATATAGCTGAAACTCCGGTGCGGTGCCGAGCTCGTATCCGCGTTGGACAATCTCCAGCGCCGCTTCGTTCGCGTCGGGGAACGCCTCCGCGAGCTTGAACTGCATATTGGAACGGACCGATTCGACGATCTTCGGATCCGCGACGGTCGCGCAGGCGCGCTGCAGCAGACCGACTTGTTTTTTAATCAGGTTATATTGGTGGTTTCTAATGAACGGTTGCATGCTTTCAGCCCCTTAATTAGTATGATTCGCTAATTAGGTGCAAAGCCCATGATTAGAAACGATAACGCTGGTACGGGCGATCGGTTAACGCTGAAAGTCCGGCCCCATGCAAAGTATCGCCCCATTCGCAGGCTTTGCATGAGTTAAGCGCATTCCGGCAAAGTGATTTGCCATCAACTAACGCCCCCCTCTCAACTTGCATTATACCGAACCTCATAGTCCGGAACAAATATTTCTCTGAACTTCGCCGCCCACGGCTCCTGCATCGGAGGCAGCAGCTCGTACAGCTCGTTTGCTTTGTCTTTGTAGAGCGCCTGCACGACCTTGCAGTATTCGATGCAGCCCGAATCTCGCGCGTACTGCACGAATTCCTGCTGACTTTCAACGAACTGCCCGGAGGTCATCGCTCCCGCATAATACGCGTCTAGCTCCGGGAATTCTGCGTGGCTGTCTTCGAGCATGAACAGCACGGGCAGCGTACGCTTTTTGTGCAAAAGGTCGTTCTTGATGTCGAGCCTCAGTACGTCTCTCGCGTCGTTTTCGATCTGGGACACGATGCCCCCGCATACGGCCAGCTGATCCAGCGTCGCAGCGATGTCTGGATCGATCCCGTCGACGAGCGAATATCCCATATAGACGGCCAGCTGCATTAAGGCGCCGGATTTGTCGGCGACCATGTGAAAGTAATCTTCTTCCGTCTGCACCTTGTCGGTGATGTCTACCTGCTGCCCTTGAATCGACCTTGCCAGCAGACCGCCGACCATTTTTCCAATTCCCTGCCTGTCGCAATTACCCAGAATCGCCGCGAACATCGCCAGCACCGCGTTGAGCGTAACCGCCGGATCGCAAGTCATCCAGGGTCTGCCGGGGCTGTCCCGGTCTTGCAGGTCGTCCACGATGTCCAGCAGCAGGATAATCAGCTCCGTCAGCGCCGCGTGCCGCTCCAGGTCGGGCGATCGCCCGCCCAGCATCCGATGCGTGCAGCGGGTCATGTCGGCCCAGGATGTTTTCTCCTCCGCTTTCTCGGCGATAAAGGACCGCAGCGTTGCATTCAACGTCGCGTTCCGCGCGTATTCGTCCACCATTTTGTGAAGTTCAGAAAGTATGCTCTCGTCCATGCCCGTCTTCCTCTCAGCTCTGGTATTGCGAACTTTGCACGAATCTCTCGATCGCTTGCGCCCGCGTCTGGACGCCCAGTTTCTCGTAGATGCGACGAAGATAGTTGTCGACCGACCGCTTGCTGATATACATCTGCTCCGCAATCTTCTCGTACGTATCGCCTTTGATGATCAGAGACATGAGCAGCACCTCTTCTTCCGACAACAGCTGATCGACATTGTCTTTGCCGGATATACTCTTCAGCTGCGGCAGCATGCTCTGCGGCAGCACGATATGATTGTCGAGCACGCATGCGACGATATGCATCATCGTCGACTCGGTGACCCCTTTAGAAATAATGCCGCTAATCAGATTGGACAGCAGGAAAGGAAGAAGATCCGACACGTCGACACCGGTGAAAATGATGATTTTAAGGTTCGGATGCTCCGCCTTCAGCTGCTCAGCGACCTGCGTGCCGCTCAGATCGGGCAGCTGGTAATCCAGCAGCACCAGGTCGGGACTGACGGCGGCAGCCAATTGAATCGCGTCCTCGCCGCTCCTTGCAAACCCGGCCGTCTCGATTCTGTCCATCTGGCTGACCAACTGCAGCGTCGCCTGCGCCATCAACGGATGGTCATCCACGACGATCGTTTTATACTTTCGTTTCATGCAGTCATTCCTTCTTTAAGCGGGATTACGGCGCTGAACGACATGCCGCTGCCTTGATCGGATTTGATCTCGAATACGCCCCGCATCGATAAAATTCTGCTCTTTAATTGCTCCAGGCCGATATGCGAGCCCCCGATCTCGCGTACGAGATCCTTCTCGGATAAGAAGCCAAGGCCATTGTCACGGTATTGGATTACCAGCTTGCCGTTAGAAGCGCTCAGATTAAAATTTACTCTTGTTGCATTTGAGTGTTTTTTCGCATTGTTAACGAGCTCCTGGAACACGCGGAAAAGATGACGCTTCATCTCCATGTTGCAGGATTCGATCTGGTCGATACCTCCATACCTGAACTCGACCTCAAATGGCAAGGTTGATTGCTCAATTTCGATCAGTTTGTCGATCGTCCGAACCAATCCAAGCTCTTGCAGTAAATACGGATGCAGTTCGAAGCAGCTCTGGCGCAAATTCATATTAATAATATCAATATAATCGAGCAAGCTCTTGGCCTGCTCCGAATCCTGCCAATCGTCCGAGTAATTATCGAGCAAAGCAGCCAGCTTTCTCTTTAGAAAGAACAGATCTTGCATGGTGGTATCGTGCAGATCTGTAGCGATCCGAAAACGTTCTTTTTCCTGTAACTCGAACATCAGCTTACGAAACCATGCGATGTCATTTGCCGTCTCCTCGCTTGGAACTTGCGCAGCAAGCAATTCAAGCTTGTTTGACATTTTACGAATTAAATATAAGTTCTCCATGCTAATAGACAAATACGAAGTAATTAGATTTAGCCATTGCATTTCCTCTGAACCCAAGTAAGTATTTGTCTTTTTTCTTGTAAGGACCAAGTAGCTTACGTACTCCTCGTTACGCGTTAGCTCAAAAGTGACCAGGTCGCAATCTAGGGGTTCTTGAGAGACTACACTTTGAATCTCTCTCTCTGACATTGCCCCCTCACTTATCACTTCGTAAGAGTCGTAATATTTAAAAATAATAGCCCCTCCGTATACTTGCAAAATTTCAATAATATCTTTAAGTACCAGTTCCTTTAATTCAGTAAAACTCGAGATCAAAGCTAGTTTTTTTGCTATCTTTTTAATTGAGCTTTGTAGGTAGTATCTTCGAGGGAAAATTGTTTTTTCTAATTTATTCGTGAAATACTCCAAGGAATATAGCGTTGCGGACAATAAAATAATAAGAAATGTAAATGCTAAGAACATATGATTGATTTCCATTTCATAAGAAAAAAGAAACGGGATTACTAAAACTATGATGGCACTTGGAATAATGGAAACGGAAGTTGTAAGTATAATTCTTCTTACAATCAAATCAATATCGTAAATTTTTTTAGTTAACATTAGATACATAAAAGAAAGAGGAAACAAAAGAGTAAACCAACCAGAGTAGCCAGATCTAATCCATTCGAAGCCAAATGTTATTTTTGTAAAAAACGAAAAACAAACAATAGGAGTTATTGAAATGGTAAAAAAAACAATAATAGTTTTGATTATCATAGATAGATAAGGATTAGACTTACAATGCCTCATGTAAATGAAAATTAAATAAACAATGTTAAAGATCGCACCTATTGAAAAAAATAGAAGCTCGCATAAGGAATAAACTTTGTGAATCCATTGATTGACCAACATATTGTTGAAGCGAAAAATAAGTGGCAAAGTAAAAAAGAGAACAGATACATACCACCATTTTAAGTATTTTGTTTGCAGTTTTATTTGTCCCTTATCGCTTAAAAAGACGATCAAGAAGTGAACCATTGCTATTGGTATGGTAACAAGCCCTGCACCAATAATCATTTTTCCAAGTAAATCCCCTCTAATTGAAGCTCCGAGGCTAATAAAAGTCAAACTGATAGTTAAAAAAACAAACGCTAATCTACGAGCCGACTCTGAATTCTGAATGCCAAAAAATAATAGTAAGGAGATAAATAAACAGCTTAAACCACCAAACACAGACAAGAGATCTTCTTTTGTAAGTTTAGATAATTGGTCGGTCTGAATCTTAAATATCAAATCTCCCCGTTTGACCGATATTTCATCAGCTTGATCCACGGCTCCCCAACGTCTAACAGAGAAATAATCATCCACTGGGCTGTTATTAATAAATAATATTTCATCATTTAATTGAAGATCTGTTTTCGTAATTAAACTTCTTGAATCCACTTGGCTCACGTACCAGTGTCCGTTTTTTTCTTTTACATTAAAATCCATATAGGGATAGCGAACTGTAATAAATATGAACCATGAAACTAAACCTATTAATAAAATAAATAAGAATAAATTTGTCTTTTTAATCGACAATTCCTGCCCTTCTTTCTACAAAATGTGATATTATGATTAGGAAAAACTATCCAATCGGGAGGTAACTACCATGATCCTCGCACAGCCTTCAGAACTAAAGTCAGTAGTAAAGCAACTAAAAAAGTCAGACCAAAAAAAGTTTGATTCAGTTATCGGCCATTTTTCTTTAACGAACGTGGAAAAAGGTGCATTGAAAAAAGCATTTGTAAAAAGTGACACAGCTACTGCAAAAGAGACTTATTGGGTTTAGTACATTTTGTTTACATTGATTAACTCGTATCGTTTTTAGATACGAGTTTTTTTGCACATTTTTAATCAATGTGCATAACATTTTGCATCTTTACGCATTCAAATTGCACTGACAACACCAATAAATTACAGGTAAACTTTAACATATAAGCGCTACGCATTCAAAAGATTTCTGATCATTTCATACTAAAGTAAACGAGGTTTGCAGGTGATTACGATGAAGGCACTGAAGGAAAGCGACGATGCTTGGTATGTCTCCCTGGCGGTTCAGACTGTGCTGCAGGAGCAGTTGGTCAGAGTTCGTCTTAATCGCCATGAAATTTTGAATATAGCAGAAGAAGTACAAATGGAAACGCTTCGTTTTAAGGAAGCGGCTGAAATGGTGAAAACCCCATCCGGAAAGGTGATTCCTCAAATGAGGTTCATCTTGGCGCATCTGCAGGACGATCACCTGGCAAGCAGCTATTTCGAAGCCAGAACGCTTGGCCTGGATATCGAGTTTGTTCAGATGCTGCGCTGCGAGATCATCCGCAGAAGGATAAAGGATCTGGTGAGCGAGGATTTAGAGCATTAATTTGTCGAATTCAATATTTTATTGTCGCTAAATGTTAATTTGGCCTTCTCGCCCCTTTTAACTGCATTTAATGCAGTTAATCTTATTTAGTTTACATAATATTATTTACGACTTCTTTGTAAAATACGAGACGCGCAACAACGACCGGACGTCTGGTATAATAACCCTAAATAAACCAGCCTGGAGCGCGAAGCCGATGAACCTGCAAAAAATCAAAGACCGCGAGCAATTGGACAAACGCGTGCCGAGCATGCCCTGGTATGTCGAGAAGTTTATTAATTACAAGCTGCCGGACCTCTCCCCCTCCTCCCTGCTGGAGTACGTGAGAGATTACGAGACTTTTTTTAACTGGCTGATGCGCGAAGGGCTCACGACGGCGGAGAAGATGACCGACATTCCGATCGAAGTGTTGGAAAAGCTAAAAATGGACGAGATCGACAGCTTCCGGATGGAGCTCTCGACCCGGCGGGAGCACGCCAACACGCGGACGACGATCTCTCGCAAGCTCTCCTCCCTCCGCTCTCTGTTCCACTATCTCAGCCAGATCGCGGAGGACGACGACTTCTATCCGCTGCTCAAGCGCAATGTGATGGCCAAGGTGTCGATCAAGCGGACGCATAAGCCGAAGGATACGGCCGCCAAACTGGAAGGCAAGCTGCTTCAGGAAGAGGAAATTACGGAATTTATCGCTTATATCAACGAGCACTACGCAACGGACGTGGCGGACAACAAGCAGGCGCTATACGCGCACGAGCTGAACCACACGCGTGATGCCTGTATCGTAAGTCTGGTCCTTAACTCAGGTTTGCGCGTATCGGAGCTGGTGAATCTGAACCTGGACGATCTGGATCTGAAAAAAAAACTGCTCTACGTCTACCGGAAGGGCAGCAACGACGATACGTTTAAGACGCCCGTCTTTTTCCGTCATGATGCGCTGACGAACCTCGAGTCCTACCTTCAGCAGCGCGAGGTGCGCTATCATGCGCCCAAACGGGAAAAAGCCCTCTTTCTCGCCCTGGCGAACGGCAAGAAAGAAGGCTCGCGCATGACCAAGCGCGCGGTCCAGGAGATGGTGATCAAATACGCGAAGCGATTCGGCAAACCTTATCTGTCCGTCCATAAGCTTCGGCATTCGTTCGCAACCGACTATTATCTGTCCAACGATCTGTACAAGACGCAGGAGCAGCTCGGCCACGCTTCGCCCGAGACGACGCAGATTTACGCCCATCTGACCGACAAAACGATGGAAGAAGCGATCGACAAGCGCCGCAGCCAGGAATCCTGAATCACCCGAACAAGCAAGGGGGGCGATCTCGTATCGCCCCCTCTTTTTATTCCGTTTGCTGCCGCAGCTTGTCCGCCACTGCCTCCATTTTTTGCGCCATCGTCCCCTGCTTGTCCCTGCGGTCGTCGATCGTGATCGACGTCGATACGCGCTGGGCGCCATGATTAAAAGGCGTCTCGTGCATGCGCCTGACGACAGCCAGCACGTCCTCGAGCTCGCCTTCGATAATCGTGCTCATCGGCGTCATCTGGTGCTTGATCGGCTCAGGCGCCATGCGCAGGATACGCTCGACCTCGGCGACGTACGCGCTTACGCTGGTCGAGCCCGTGCCGATCGGCACGATCGTTACTTGTACGATTGCCATCTTATCCGCCCGCTTTCCTTGTCATCGTCTGCTCGCACATCGACCGAATCCCGGCTTCATGCCGATCAAGCAGAGCTAAACCCGCGGCCGTCTCTTGCGTCTGTTGTCGAAGTACGGCAGCCTCGTCCACCCCGCTGAGATATCGCCCCAGAAAATGCACGAACACATCCAGTCGGCGCAACCGCATAAGCAAGGGCAGCGCATCGATCTCGTTTACGTTCAAGGGAGCCATTCGGCCGAAGCCTTTCAGAAATGCGGCAGCGGCACCGAGATCCCCGGATTCGCCGATCAGCCCTGCCAACGCGACCGCCGGTTCCATCGCCCGCAGCTCTGTCGTGCAGAACTCAAAGTCCAGTATCGCCGCGAGTCGTGCAGGCTCATTCGGGTCTGCGAGCAGGTTGGAATCGTTGATATCGCCGTGCACAAGCTGGTGCGGCAGCTCGCGTACCGTTTCTAGCGCCGCTCGAAACGCGCGCATCGCTTCGCCAATCTGCAGAAGCGAACCGTGCAAATCTTGAAACGCCAAAGGCGGCGCCTCGCAAAAGGACGCGATCACGCTGCCCGGACACGACGGATGCGTCTGTTCGAGCTCGTAGCACGGCAAATAGGCAGGCGCGACCGTCGGGCGAAGCTCCCTAAGCGCGAGTGACAGGCTTCCGACGGCTTCGCCGATCGCCTCAGCAACGGCAGGCACGGATCCGTCCGGACGATTGCCGGCCGTATAGGTAAACAACGCCGCATAGCGGCCCGTGCCGTCAGCCAGCGTCGCAAACGTCGTGCCGTCCGGCAGCGGGATCGGCCGCGGCACGGCAAACGGCAGCGCCGCCTCGTTCAGTTTAAGCAGCACATCGTGTTCGAACGCAATCTTGTCCGCATCCCTATGTGTCTCATAAATTCGAAACACGCGCTTGTCGCCGAGATCGTTCTCCGCGATCCGCGTCGTGTTGTTCCAGCCGCTCTCTCCCTCCAAGACAGTCCAGCGTCTCACGGGATCATAGCGATTCAAAAAGGCTGCAAAAGGCATGCCTATCCTCCGATCTTCGTCACCGAGCGGCCGATCGCGGTCCGCTCGGCGTCCGTGAATATCCCCAACCTCCAGAACGCGGCGCCGCCCAAGCCATAGCGCTTCACGAGACCAAGCTTGTCGTCGATCGTCGTCTCGTTTTCCGCGTCCAGATTAATCGCCAGCAGAAGCTTGGACTTCGGCGCGCCCGTCGCGATCGCCTTGGCGATCGCCTCGTCGACCTTCGCATTCGATTGCGGCAGCTTGTTGTCGCCGTAGTCGTAAGCCATGATGACGAGTTCGTCGGCCATTTTAGCCAACGTTCCATAATCGTACCCTTTGTATTCGCCGTTCAGCGGCGGCACTGCGAGCGATACCTTGATTCCGTCCGGCTTGACGGCGGAGACGAGCTGCTTGACGTAGGCATTCAGCGCGGATTGCGCCATGACGGGATCGTCATGCCAGCCGAGTCCTTCAAAATCGAGCATAATCCCGCCGAACGCATGATCCTTCGCAAGCGTATGCAGCCGTTCGATCGAAGCGTCCCGCAGCGCCTTGTCGGTCAGCATCTTCATGAGCTGTCCCTTGCCGTCCTTGCCCAGAACGGCCAAGTAGCTGCCCGAGCCGTTCGCATTGACCTGCGCGACGATCGACTCCGGCGTATCCGCGCCGGCGGCTTGCGGCCAGTACCATCTGTCGCCGGTCGTATCCGTTAAGGTGATTGCCCCGTTGTAATCGACCTGGCTCCAGCCGAATGCAACGTCATTCATATCCTTCGTCAGCGGTAACTGACTGTACGCCGATACCGCGTAGAAGCCAAGCAGCCGCATTTCGCGCTGCGGCGATATGACGCGTACCGTTTTCGCCGGTCCGTCCCACGCGACTGCAGCCCCAAACGTTTGGCTAAAAAACGCAAGCGGTACGAGCACCGAATCGCCAGACATGATAGGGGCTGCGTTCAATGCATATTTAACGCCATTAATCGTGGCGGATTTCTGATCCAGCTTCAGCTGTACCTCGACCGCATTTCCGGCAGCGCCTTGGCCCTTGGCGATCACCGATTTGGTTGCGGGCACCCATACCGCGTCGACACCGAGCGCTTGGGCGAGCGAACGGAACGGCAGCATGATCGATCCGTTGCGATTGATCGGCGGCACGGATACGGGAAGCTTCACGTCGTCGAGCTCGATTGTAATTGCTTGGGCAGCGACCGCAGCCGACGCATTCTGCGCGCCGATCGGCAGCAGAATAGCCGAAGCCAGAACGGCCGGCAGCCATCGTTGAACCGTTTTAGGCAGTTTCATGGTTTAAGCTCCTTTTCTACCAAGCCATCTATGAATCTCTTCATTAGACGCTTCAGAAGAGCAGGAGTTGCTTACTTCCGCTAAAAAATCCCTAAAGAGGAGAATGATAGCGTCGCCCTAGAACGAATCTCTCATCTGTTTAACGACATAAAATAAATCGTCCTTTGTACGAACGTACGCACGCATGCTGCTCGGAGGGCGATTTTATCGCAATTAGTTTACATAATATATTTTATGATTCAATTATTATTCAGTCCATTCCGACCTCAATAATCCCATTTGGATCACGTCCGCATATCGGCCGTTTCGATACAGCTTTTCCCGCTGCCTCCCCTCCTCGACAAAGCCGCACTTCAAATAACTACGATAAGCCCGTTCGTTAAAATCGTATACCTCCAGTTCCAGCCGATTGAGATTGAGCTCGTTGAACGCATAACCGCACAGCAGCCGCATCGCCTCGGTCCCTAGCCCCTGACCGCAGCGCGCGAGCGTGCCGATCACGATGCCGATTCGCGCGTATCGATTTTTCCAATCGATCGTGTCCAGGCCGATCTGCCCGACGTACAGCTCCGTATCCGCCTCCGCGATCACGAAGCCGCGGTTATCCGGCCGTTGATCCATCATGTCGGCGAGAAAGCCCTCGGTCGACTCCAGACCTTGCGGAAAAAGAAAGATATCCGAAAGAAATCCCGTAATCGCTTCATCGTTCACCCACTGGCGGATCGGCACGAGATCCTCGTGGCGATATTCGCGCAGGCGCACCCGTTTCCCGATAATGTGCGGCATCCTAGGCATGTCTCCTTCTATCTTAAAATGTAGTTCCTTTATTCCCGCCGGTAAGCAGCTCTATCCATCCGTCAGGAAGCGTGACCGGATGTCTATGGACCGAAGATAGCTTGAAGGAAGCGACCAGATCGACAGGCTTCAGCGCTTCGATCCGATCGTGCAACCCGCCGAGCCAGGCGAGAAATCCGACGATCCGCTCTGCCCGGATGTCGTATTGTTCGCGAAGCTCCGATAGCGACACCGCCCCGTGCCGTTTGGACAGCCGGCTGCCGTCCGCGCCAAGCACGAGCGGCGAATGCGCAAAGCGCGGCGGCGTGCTGCCAAGCGCGTCGTACAACGCCAGCTGCCTGGGCGTCGAGTCGAGCAGATCCCAGCCGCGCAGCACGTCGGTAATCTCCATCTCGATATCGTCTGCGACGACGGCAAGCTGGTAGGCCACGATACCGTCCGCGCGCCGCACGACGAAGTCTCCTCCGCTCGCGCCGGCGAATACGGTCTCGCCCGCGATGCCGTCCTCGAATCGATAGGTCGCCACTTCGTCCATCGCAAAGCGCAGCGACGGCGTCTTGCGCAGCGCTCGCTCCGCACGCTCGGCCGCGGTCAGATGCCGGCAGGTGCCCGGATACGCCGGCCCTTCGGCGTCAAGGCCATGCGGCGCGCTCGCCGCAGCCTGCAGATCGGCGCGGCTGCAATAGCACGGATACAAGCGACCTTGCCGCTGCAGCTCGTCCAGCACGCGATCGTATTGCGCCGTCCGCCTGCTCTGCTCGTATGGAGCGTGAGGTCCGCCGACGTCCGGCCCTTCATCCCAGTCCAAACCGAGCCACCCGAGCTCGTGCGGCAGCAGCTCGGCGAGCTCGGGCTTGCAGCGCTGCCGGTCCAGATCCTCCAGCCGTAGCACGATCTCTCCTCCAGCCGACCGAATCTGCAGCCAGGCCAGCAGCGCCGTCATCGCGTTGCCCAGGTGCAGCCTGCCGGACGGCGTAGGCGCGAATCTGCCGCGAATTACCTTGCCGCTTAAAGTCATTTCCCTTCCCCTTTCTCCGATGATCGGTCTTGTAGCATAATAGGATTCATACTGAGTTCATATAACGACGTCAAAATATGTACTACACAGCAGGCTAAGTCAGGCAAAATTCCCTGCGCAAGCCTCCAATCCGAATTCAAAAAGGTGGCCGATACCGATGGCGCGCATTCTTATTGTAGACGATGATCCGCATATCCGCGAGCTGCTCGGTCACTTCCTGTCGGCCGAGGGCTTCGAGATCCAGGAAGCGACCGACGGCCAAGAAGCGCTGGCCTTGCTGGCCGACTCGGCGTTCGATCTGGTCGTGCTGGACATTATGATGCCGAACATGGACGGCTGGGAGCTGTGCCGCGAGCTGCGGACGCACTACGAGCTGCCCGTGCTCATGCTCACCGCGATGGGCGAGACCGCCCAGAAGGTCAAGGGCTTCCAGCTCGGCACGGACGATTACATGGTCAAGCCGTTCGAGCCGGCTGAGCTGGTCGTACGCGTCAAGGCGCTCATGCGCAGGTACAAGATCGCGGTGTCCCACCAGACGCAGATTGGCCGCGTGCTGATGAACCGCCAGACGTTCGAGCTGGAGCTTGACGGCCAGCCGCTGACGCTGCCGCTCAAGGAGTTCGAGCTGCTGTTCAAGCTGGCGAGCCATCCCGGCCAGACGTTCTCCCGCGATCAGCTCATCGAGCAGATCTGGGGCTTCGATTACGAAGGCGACGAGCGTACGGTCGACGTGCATATCAAACGGCTGCGCGAGCGGTTCCCCGACGACTGCGGCTTCCGGATCACGACGATCCGCGGCCTCGGCTACCGGCTGGAGGTGCTTGCTTGAACCGCAGCTTCTGGAGGCTCGCAAGTCTATGGCGCAAGTTCGCGCAAAGCCACAAGGAATATCGCGCGCTGCATAAGCAATTCGAGACCCGGATGCGCGAGCAGCGCCGGAGCGAAGCGCTTGCGGCCGGCGGGACGCGGGCCTGGTTCGAGAAACTGCCGCCCTCTTTGCACGCGCTTACCGGCTTCACCGTATTCCTGTCCTGCTACTCCGTCCTTTGGACAGCCGCGCATTTTTTACTCCGCGCCGTAAATCTTTACTTGCCCATGCGCAGCACGCTGCGCGAGTATTTAACGCTGATTCTGACTTTTTTCCTGTTCGGCCTGTCGATTGTGGTCATCCGTTATTTATTCAGGCCGGAAGCGAAGGCGATGCAGCTCGTGAACACGCTGACCGATGCCATGTCGCGCATGGGCAAAGGGGACTTTAACGTTAACGTCGAGGTCAATCCCAGATACGCGGGACAATATTATGAGGTCGTCAAAAACTTCAAGCAGATGGCGGCCGACCTGGGACAGATCGAGGATATGAGGCAGCAGTTCGTTGCCAACGTCTCGCACGAGATTCAGTCGCCGCTCACATCGATCAAAGGCTTCGCGCAAGCGCTCAAGTCGGACCGTCTCTCGGAGTCGCAGCGCCAGCATTATCTGGACATTATCGAAGCCGAGAGCGAGCGCCTGTCCAGGCTTAGCGACAATCTGCTCAAGCTCACGACGCTCGAGTCCAAGCGCCCGCCGTACCAGCCGCGCCCGTACAGACTTGACAAGCAGCTGCGGCAAGTCGTGCTCGCGGCCGAGCCCCAATGGCAGGCCAAGCGTCTGGAGCTCGACATCCGGCTCGCCGAATGCGAGCTGGAAGCCGACGAAGAGCTGCTGCGCCAGGTGTGGGTGAACTTGCTGCACAATGCGATCAAATTCGCGCCCGACGGCAGCACGCTTGGCCTCTCGCTGTCCATCACCGGCGAGAGCGTCGCCGTGCATGTCGAAGACACGGGACCCGGCGTTCCGGCAGAGCATCTTCCCCGGTTGTTCGAGCGGTTTTACAAAGCCGACAAATCGCGCAACCGCGCAACCGGCGGCAGCGGCCTCGGCCTGTCCATCGTCCAGCGGATCGTGCAGATGCATCATGGCGAAGTGTCGGTCGCGAACCGGCTCGTCGCCGGCATGCGCGTCACGGTCGAGCTCCCGCTCTCGCAAAGCGAATCGCAGCCTTGAGACTTCTCCTTAGAGTCACAAAAAAGAGTCGCAAAAAAAACTGCCGTCCCGATATGGAGACGACAGTTTTTTTTCATATCTTTGAACCTATAGCTTGAATGCGCTCACGGCTTGCTTGAGCTCCGCGGCGACGCCCGACAGCGTGCGCGACGAGGACGCCAGCTCCTCGCTGAATGCGAGCTGCTCCTCCGCGGATGCCGCGGCCTCCTGCGTCATCGAAGCGGTCATGGACGCCATATGGCCGATATTGGACACCGACGCGGATACCTCCTCCGAGCTCGCAGCCAGCTGCTCGGCGGCCGCTGCCGCCTCCTGGACGCGGGACGATACCTCGTACGATGCGCTCGCGATCTGCTTGAAGGCGTCTGCCGCCTCGTTCACGGCCGAGCTGCCGGCATGTACTTCCTCGATGCTCGTGCTCATCAGCGCGGACATCGATTCGACTTGCTCGCGCACCTCGGTGATCAGCGTGTATACGTTGCCGACGGATTCGTTGGTTTGGGTGGCAAGCTTGCGCACTTCGCCTGCGACGACCGCGAAGCCCGCGCCGTGTTCGCCGGCCCGCGCCGCTTCGATGGCAGCGTTCAGCGCGAGCAGGTTAGTGCGCGACGCGATCTCGCCGATGATGCCCGTGACCTCCCCGATCTGATGGGACTTCGCGACGAGGCTCGTAATTTGTTTGCCCGCAAGTCCGACGGTCTGCTCGAGCGAAGCCATGCGCTCCGTCACGTTAACGATGCGATCCGTTCCCGTCGTGGCCGCCGAAGCGGCGCCTGCGGACAGCTCCGCGACCTCGGAGGTCGTCTCGGCGATTCTGCTCACGCCCTCCGCCATTTCCTCCATGACTCTGTCGCATTCCGCCGCCGACTTGGCCTGGCTTTCCGAATTGGAAGCGATCAGGGAAACGGACTCCGCGATCTGGACCGAAGCCCCCTTGTTCTGATCGGAACCGCCGGACAGCTGAATCGACGACGTAGCGAGCACCGAAGCGCTGTCCTGCATCTGGCGGACGGAGCTGCGCAGCTTCGCTACCGTATCGTTCAGCCTCGTCAGCAGCGTGCCGAACTCGTCGCTTCGCTTGGTGTCCAAAATGGAGATCTGGAGATCCCCCGCAGCCACGCGGCTCAGCGCGTCCGTCACCTGCTTCAGCGGCATCGTAATGTTGCGGATCATAAGCCAGGAGAGCGCGATGGCCAGCAGTACGATGGCGATCCCGATGTAGAAGACGATCGATGCGCTGCTGTGGAACAAGTCGTCGTTGTCCTTGACGCTGCTCGCGGCGCCTTCGTGATTGAAGTCGATCAGCTTGTCCACGTCCTGATCGAGCGCCGTGAAGGCTTCGGATGCCTTGCTTGAGCTTGCCTGATCGCCGGCCTTCTGCGTCGAAGCCGCATAGCTTGTCTTGAACAGCGCCCAATCGCGCTGCAGCGCCTCATAGAGCTGCTTGTCCTCGTCGTTCGCCACCGAGCCTTTATACCCGTTAACGCTATTCTCGATCTCCGGGAATAAAGCGGCCATCTGTTCGGTCGCCTTCTTTTTGGCTGCTTCGTCGGTAGTGACCAGGGACTGGTAATACAGGTTTGTAATCTCTTGCAGATCGATTTTGATGTTGCCCATCGTTTCTACACCGCTTAACCAGTCGTTTCCGATCTCTTGGGCTTGCGTGTTCATCCTGCTCATATTGGCCAGGCTAATAAAGCCCAGCGCCACAAGCGCGACGAGTATGGCACTAAACGCCCCTACCATCTTTTTGCCGACCGTCCATTTCATCGTTGACTGCCTCCCCCGCCGCACGTCCGGCTCATCCTAATGTTGTTTTCCTTTAATCATATCGGTGCAATGTTAAAAAAACTTAACAAATTTCGTAGTTCTTGAAGACGAATTTTGATGGAAAATAAATGATATTGGCGAAAGATGTCGCGGTTTAAACGTAAATTACAGACAAAAACCCCGCAGCTTCCGTTGAGGAAGATACGAGGTTGCTTGTGCACTATCGACGGCTCATTATAAGAAGATCGTTCCATGGGCCCTCGCGATGTCGCCAGCGTCGTTCATTCATCGCAAAGCCTGCAAATGTACATCTTTTCATGCCGATATCGCCTATTGTAAGTAGAATAGATGCAAAAGCGCAGGTATTTCCCTTCTTCTGCCCGATTTCCGGCTTGCGCTTTGCCTTTGCCTGCATATTTGCAGGTATTTCAACGCATCCATGGCTTGGCGGAAAACTACCTGTACAAATGCAGGTTTTTCGGCCCGCAGAACCACAAAAACATCGAAAAGCATCGGAACGCCTTAAGCTGCGCTTACCGCCAGTCACGAATCGCGTTTTGCCCAACCGAATTCGGTTCCCGCTCATTTACGGGTTCGGAGACAGCGCGATAAATCGGGCGTAAGCAGCATCCCAGGAAGCCTTGTCCGCAGGCTCGTACGTTTCGACCGGAAAAGAGGCCGATACGAGGCGTCTGGCTTCCGCCAGATCGGCGATCTCGCCTTGGGCGACGAACTGCAGCAGCAGATTGCCGATCGCGCTGGCCTCCGCGGGCCCCGCGAGGACCGGCCGTCCGATCGCGCTGGCCGATAGCCGGCAGAGCAGCTTGTTCTGTATGCCGCCGCCGACCATGTGAAGCCCCGCAAACGCACGGCCGGTGAGCGACTCTGCCTGCTCGAGCGCCTGCCGGTAACGCAGCGCAAGACTCTCGAGGATGCACCGGGCAAATTCGCCCTGGTCCCGCGGCTCCGGCTGGCCGGTCTCCCGGCAGTAGGCACGGATTTTAGAAGTCATATCGGACGGTCCGTAAAAGCGCGCGTCGTCCGGATCGATCAGGCTGCGCAGAGGCTTGGCCGATTCCGCGAGCAAGGCGAGCTCCGGGTAGCCTACTGGCGTGCCGTTTTCGTCCCATTCCCGTTTGCATTCTTGCAAAATCCACAAGCCCATTATGTTTTTTAGCAGCTGATACGTACCGCCGACGCCGCCTTCATTGGAAAAGGACATGTCCAGCGTCTCGGGCTTAAGTACCGGCTCCGTCAGCTCCGTACCGAGCAGCGACCAGGTGCCGCAGACGAGGTAAGCGAACGGCTCGTCTCCCGCCGGCACGGCGGCGATTGCGGATGCCGTATCGTGCGAGCCTACGGCCACGGCCTCTACCGGGGGAATCCGCAGCTCCTCCAGCACCTCGTCCGACAGATTGCCGATTCGGGTGCCCGGCGCGACAGGCTCGAGAAACAGCGTCTCCGGGATGCCGAGTTCTCGCATCAGCTCCGTGTTCCAGCTTCGCGTGCGCGGATCGAACAGCTGCGTCGTCGTCGCCATCGTGAACTCGCAGGCAGGCACGCCGGTCAGCAGGTAAGTGAGCAGATCCGGCGTCAGCAGCAGCGTCTTGGCCGCGGCTAGCTTCGCCGATCCGGACCGGCTCATGGCGTAAAGCTGGTAAACCGTATTAAAAGGCATGAACTGAAGCCCGCTCGACGCGAAGAGCGCTTGTGCGCCGAACCGTTCGCTGAGCGCCTCGATCAGCCCTTCCGTCTGCGCATCGCGGTAGTGATACGGATTGCCGAGCAGCTCGCCGCCTTCGTCGATCAGGCCGAAGTCGACGCCCCACGTATCGATGCCGAGCGTCCGCGGCTCGTAGCCTGCCTGGAACGTCTTGCGGATGCCCCGCTTAATCTCCTGCAGCAGGCGCAGAATATCCCAGTGCAGGTGCTTGCCTACGCGCACGGCGTCATTGTCGAAGCGGTGCATCTCCGCCACCTTAAGCGTGCGGGCGCCGCCGGCTTCCTTGCTTAGCTCGCCGACATAGGCGCGGCCGGAGCTCGCCCCCATATCGAACGCAAGCGCCGTAACCCGCTCCGATCCGCCGCTTGCAGCCGTTGTCTCGCTCATCGCCCGTTCCTCCGCTTATTTCATTTTTTGCAGCAGCTCGATTCGATACGCCTCGCTCTCCAGCGACGCGATTTCCTTGTACTCTTCGTCCGTCAGCGCCTTGGGCGTCTTGATGGCGCTCGCGATCAGCCAGATCTTGGCGCTCTCCTCGACGACCTCGGTGCGGTAGTAGGCTTCGCGAAGATTGCGTCCCGTCGTGACGAGGCCGTGGTTGCCGAGCAGGATAGTGCTGTAATCGTTCACCTTGGCGACGACGGCGTCGGCGAGGCGGTCGGTCGTCGGCAGCACGTAAGGGACATAGGTCGTCGTACCTACAAGCGCGGCCTGGTCGGGGAACATGACCGGCAGCTCTTCGGCTACAAGCGTGAAGGCGATGCAATACGGCGGATGCGTATGGACGATCGCTCCGATGGCCGGGTTGGCTCTGTAGGCGTACAGATGCATCAGTACCTCGGACGACGGGCGCAGGCCGATATCGGTAATGTCGCCGCTCTCGATATCCACCTCGACCCACTGCTCTGGCGCGATCTCGTCAAGCGCGAAGCCGCTCGGGGAAAGGTACATTTTGCCCTCGTGCCGGGCGCTCAGGTTGCCGCCGGGTCCGACGACCAGTTTGTTCGATACCGTCTTGCGCGCGTATTTGCACAGCTCATTGCGAATATCCGTGGCGCTCATGCGTGATTGACCTCCAGGTAAGTAGAATGATTGCGTATAAGGAATGGATCAAATAGACGAAAGGATTAAACCCGACGAGAGCCGCCCGGAGCGGACGGCTTCGTTTTTTTGCCTTTTATTTGTAAAGCGGACCGAAGTTCGCGCAAGCTCTGAAGTCTGCGCCTTCGATGCCGTCGGTGCCGAACAGGCCCCAAGCGCGAGGACGGAAGACGCGCTCCTCGGCGACGTTGTGCATGCTGACCGGGATGCGAAGCATCGAAGAGAGCGTGATCAGGTCCGCGCCGATATGGCCGAAGCTGATCGAGCCGTGGTTCGCGCCCCAGTTGTCCATGACGTCGTAAACGGTACGGAATGCGCCCTTGCCGGTCACGATCGGCGCGAACCAGGTCGTCGGCCAGGTCGGGTCGGTGCGCTTGTCGAGCGCGTCATGCACTTCCGGCGGCAGCTCGACCGAATAGCCTTCGGCGATCTGCAGCGTCGGGCCGATGCCCTTGACGTAGTTCAGGCGGGACATCGTCATCGGCATGCCGCCTTGCGTCAGGAAGTCCGACGAATAGCCGCCCCCACGGAAGTATTCCGCGGACGCCGGGCGCCAGCTCGTCGCGTCGAGACACTTTTGCGCCTCTTCGGCCGAAATGTCCCAGAAAGGCTTCATCGCCGGCTTGCCGTCGATCGTTTGTTCGCCGGTGCCGTCCATCGTCGCGGATCCCGAGTTGATCAAATGCAGCAGTCCGCCCGCGGCAGCGCCAGTCAATTTGTGACCGGTAACTCTCTCCACCGAATCGGGTCCCCAATACGTCCGCACGTCGGCGAAAATCTGCGCGGTGTTGCTGAGCAGGTAGCCCATCAGCATCGGAATGCCGTTCAAGCTGTCGTTCTCCGTCGCTACAATATAAGGCGAGCGGATGCCGTTCCAGTCGAACGAGGAGTTCAGAATCGTCTCCAGAAAGTCGCCGTTCGGGAAATGATCGGTCCAAGCGCGCTGTCCCTGGAAGCCGGATACGATCGCGTTGTGGCCCATGGCTTCTTCGCCGAAGCCCAGCTCGGCGAGTCGCGGATTGCCGATCATCAGGTCGCGGGCGATCTGCGTCATTTTGACGACGGTCTCCCAATCCTTGTCTTTGTCCGCGCGGCTCTTCTGCAGGCGCTCCGGATTGTTGTCCGGTCCCTCCTTGCAGTTCTCCTTCACCCACGCGAGCGCCTTCTCGAACTCGGCCGGATCGTAGATCTCTTCTTCGATGCGGCGCACGAACTCGGACATATCGACATACTCCGTGCGCATGCCCAGATACTCCTGCAGCAATCCGTCGTTTACGATCGAGCCCGCGATGCCCATGGATACCGAGCCCATCGATAAGTACGATTTGCCGCGCATGATTGCGACCGCAAGGCCCGCGCGCGCAAAGCCGATCAGCTTCTCGCGCACGTCCTCCGGTACGGTCGTGTCGCCCGAATCCTGCACCTGCTCGCCGTAAATGCCGAACGCCGGCAGACCCTTTTGCGCATAGCCGGACAATACGGCGGCCAGATAGACGGCGCCCGGACGCTCGGTTCCGTTGAAGCCCCACACGGCCTTCGGCAGCGTCGGATCCATGTCCATCGTCTCGGTGCCGTAGCACCAGCATGGCGTGACGGTAAGCGAGACGCCGACGCCTGCCTTGGCGAACTTGTCCGCCGATGCTGCGGCTTCGGCGACGCCGCCGATACACGTGTCGGAGATTACGCACTCGACCGGCTCGCCGTTCGGGTACCGCAGACTGCTGCTGAGCAGCTCCGCCACGGCCTTGGCCATATTCATCGTCTGGTCTTCAAGCGATTCGCGCACGCCCTTGCGACGGCCGTCGATCGTCGGACGAATGCCGATCTTGGGAAACCCGCTTCGGAACCTGTAAGCATTGTCAGTCATGAATGATGCCTCCTTGAAAGCGATTAATATGTTATCGATAACTCTAAATTAACAACGAAACGTCTTGCTGTCAATCCATGACTTTTGTAAGATAGATATTAAGCATACGGCGGCTTTATGAAAGGATTGGACGCGCATGGTCACCATCTACGATATCGCGGAAAAAGCCGGCGTCTCGGCAATGACGGTGTCTAGAGTTATCAATAACACAGGGCGAATAAGCGAGAAAACGCGGACGAAAGTGAAGCTCGTCATGGACGAGCTCGGCTACGTCCCGAATCAAATGGCGCGCAGTCTCGTGCTCCAGGAGACGCGTCTGCTTTTTCTTATGATTACCGATATAACAAACCCTTTTTACACGACGCTTGCGCGCGGTGCCGAGGATGCGGCGAAAAAGCACGGCTACCGGCTGCTGTTCGGCAATACGGACGAGGATCTCGAGAAGGAGAACGATTACATCGACGCCGTGCTGAAGACGCGGGCGGATGGCGTGCTGCTGGCCCCCGCGGGCGATGCGTCTCTCCCTCACCTGGAGATGCTAAGGCGCCATCGCGTTCCGTTCGTGCTGCTCGACCGCGAAGTGCCGGGCATGGACAGCGACGTGGTCCTTGGCGACAGCAAAGAAGGCGCTCGCCAGCTGGTCAAGCAGCTGGTTGGCGGCGGCCATCGCCGCATCGCGCTCATCAACGGCGCGCGCACGATCTCGAGCGCCCGGGATCGGCTCGAGGGCTACCGGGAAGCGCTCAAGCTCAACGATCTCGCGTACGACGAAGCGCTCGTACTGGAGACGAGCTTCGGCCCGCGCAGCGACCTGTCGATCATCGAGGCTTGGCTCGATCGCATGAGCCCCCTCCCTACCGCCTTCGTTGCGGGCAATAACGTGCTGGCCATCGAGCTGATGCGCGCGCTTCGGTCCCGCGGGCTGCGCGTGCCGGAGGACGTGTCGCTCGTCTGCTTCGACGAGTTGGCCTCATACGCCGAGATGGACCCGTTCCTCACGGTAATTTCCCAGCAGGCGTATCAATTCGGACATCTCGGCATGCAGATGCTGCTTGACCGGATCCAATCGCGTGACGAGCAGCCGCATGGCTGGCGCAAGATCGTGCTGCCGGCGGAACTGATCGTGAGGCGCTCGGTGCGGCAGCTGTGACGGGAGACGGAGGGCTAGGGGTGAAGCATCGTGCTGGGGATGCTTGTCCGCCCGCTTGGTTTTGTGAGTACCATTGGCACTTGGGCAGTTACTTAAATCCAACGAATGGACCGTGGTTCCGCTAAATGTTGTTTTTAGGGCAAATAGACGTGTGTTACGGACACAGCGTCCGTTATTTGGCCAAAAACGATACTCCGAAGCATGCATAGTCACGGATAGCGGATCTGGAGTCACAAACCTTGCTGATATCCGGAGCGGTGTAGCAAAATAGCGCAGCCTGTGTCCGGAACCTGACCAGGCACATTCAAAAACGATATGGTTGCCGAAGTTATAGAGGCCGGGCCCAGCGAGGTTGATTGGCGGGAGTTGGTTTGCCGGGGTTCGTTTGCCGGGGTTCGTTTGCCGGGTTTGGACATATTGTCTGTTAGTTGTAATTTACGGTTCCGTGCAGCCCCACCTAAGAGAGGCCGTCAGGGTGATCTCCCCTGACGGCCTCTCTTAGGTGGGCGAATAACGAATCATGAGTCGCGTGGAATGCCTATTGATGGCTCATCAATCAGCCGTGCCCATGGGTCTTCGCGGCTCCTTTGCAGCAATGACTGCAAATATACATCTATTTCCGCCGATATCGGCCCTTATGAAGAGGATAGATGCAAAAGCGCAGTTATTTTACTTCGGAAACCGGATTTCCGGCTTGTGCTCTGCAATTACCTGCATATTTGCAGGCATTCCATCAAGTAACGTTGGTCTGCATAAAATACATGTATAAATGCAGGTTTTTTAATCCTCAAGCTACCGAAAAAAGCTGCGGCACGCCCAAGATGCGCCTATTGTCACAAATAGCCAAGCTACCGTCCAAGCCGTATATGCCCAGCCTTCGTCCGCAATCGATCCCAGCCCCGCTTCAGCGGGCCGCGTCGATCCGGAAGGAGCGCAAGACCGGACAGCTCGGCGATGCGTGACACGACTTCGCCCGCGCTCATCCCGTCCGTCTGTATTTGGACCTCGAACGCCTCCCGGGTCAAACCGGCCAGGCAGCGGTCGATCTGCCGGGCCGCCCAGGACCGCTCGCCCTCCCATCGGCTGCGAAGCCTTCGCAGCAGCGTCTCCCGCGACGCCGTCAGCGCATAGTGGTCGACCCTGATGCCCGAGCTGCGCAGCGCGCCGACCAGCTCGTCCATATAGCGCTCGTTCACGACCGTCATCGGTACGATGATCGGCCCTTCATGCCTCGCAGCCAGATAGGCCAGCATCTCGCGATTGATCGTCCGCCACATCGGGTAGTCCTGGAAGTCGTCGCCGTGCAGATGCCCCGGCAGCCTCGCGCGAATGTAATAGCCCGCTTCCTCCGGATCGAAGACGATCGAGCCCGGAAGCCTCCGGTACAGCTCGTATGCCGCCGTCGTCTTGCCTGCGCCGAAGGCGCCGTTGATCCAGACGATCAACGGCCCTGTCCTGCACCGCGCCTCGATTTGCGCCACCAGATGGCGCCGGCGGCGACCGCGGCTGCCGCGATCAGCAGCGACCATAGCCAGTCCAGCCGTTCCAGCGCCTCTCTCGTGCCGCTCAGCTTGCTGTCCGCGTAGGACTCCTGATAGACGGCTTTGACGTAAGAACCGCTTCCCGAGTCGACGGCGATCGCGTCTTGCACGTCGATTCCGAGAATCCCCTTGAACTCGGTGCCCTTCGGCAGCGCATTGGAGAAATTACCCTTGTAAGCGCCTTCGGTATCCGCATAGGTCGCGATCTTGCCCAGCTTCATGCCCAGCCGGTCGACAGGCACGGATTCGTCCGTAATCTTGTACAAATTGTCGTAATACACGACGAACGGCGTTTTCCAATCGGCCGCGGCGCCAATGGACGGGAAAAGCAGCAGCAGCGCTCCTAACAACAGCAGAAGCTTACGTGACATGGCCAGGCTCCTTTGGATCGATTGAATCGATGAGGAAAAAAGATGATTTGTTCACATTTTAAACCAAAAACGGGCCTTCGACCAGCCCTTGTATCACGTTATCGCCTAACGGCCAAAAAGGATGTCGAGCACCGTCCCGAGACTGCCCGGCTTGCGGCCGAGCAGCATCTCCGGATCGTAAATCTCGACCGCGCCGCAGCGCTCGCAGGAGACAAACAGGTAGTGGTGATGCTGAATGTCCCATAGCTTGCTGAGTCCCGTGCCGGTCATCGCCACTTGCTTGGCTATGCCTCCGTTGCTGCCGCATCTGCGGCAGACGAAGCGGTCCTCGAGCATCGCCGCGAGCTCGTCAACCCCCGCAGGCGCTCCGATGTCCGAAAGATCCGCAGACTCATCGCCGATCGGCACGGCGTCCGAATCGGGCGCTTCTTCATTAAAATCATCCTCGGTCACCTCGTACAGCTTGCGCCTGCAGCTCGGGCATCTCCCGGCGGCGCGCTCGATCTCAGCCTGACAATACGGACACTCCACCCCTATTCACGCTCCTCCGCTGAAGGTAACGGATAAATGCACGATCTCGCTGCGGCTCGCAAGCCGCACCGGCGGTCCCCAGGTTCCGAAGCCGGAAGAAACGACGGCGTGCAGCTTTCCTTTGCGCAAATAACCCCAGTCCAATTCGAACAGGCGACGCGTGACCCAATGGTTCGGCGCGAACTGGCCGCGATGCGTATGGCCGGAAACGAGAATATCGACGCCGGCGTCCGCAGCGGCCGAATATCCGTAAGGCTGATGGTCCATCAGCACGATCGGCAACCTGGGATCGAGGCCCTGAAGCAGCTCCGCCACCGGCTTGCGGCCTTCCGGGTCCATCGATTCCGCCGTCTTGTCCTTGCGTCCGACGACATGCAGGACGCCGTCCGGCGTCGCCCGCTCGTCGCGGAGTACGGGGATCCCGAGCGCAGCCATGCGGCCGACGTATTCCTCGATATGCCCGCCGTAATATTCGTGATTGCCTAGCACGGCATACACGCCGAGCGGTGCAGAGAGCCGTCCGAGACGCTCGGACATCCGATTGCGAACGAACGGCTCGATGACGTCGTCAAGCACGTCGCCGGCCAGCAGGATCAGATCGGGCTTGATCCGCTCCACCCGCGGGAGCAGACGGTCCAAGTGGCGGTTGCCGACGATGTTGCCCAGGTGCAGGTCGCTCACAAGCACGATGTCCATCCGCCGCCGGCCTTTCGCATCCTTCGCTACGTCAAACTCGTATTTGCGCACGATCGGCGTCCAAGCGTTCCAGGTTCCCCAAGCGAACAGAAGCAGGAGCAGGACGGCGACGATGAAACCGATCGTTTCTAATGTATTGCTATAATCCGATCCTCCCGCATAGAACAACCATACCGCCAGATCCGCGAACGGCAGTACCAGCACGGCATATTCGAACAGTCCGATATAATACGCGCCGAATACTTTAAGTCCGCGTCCCGCCGGCTTGGGCAGAAAACGAGCGCGCCCGATCAGATAGCCGAGCGCGGCCAAGGCGAGTACGGTCCAAAGGACCGCATCCGGAAAACCGGGCAGCCAGCTGTCCAGCCAAGTCTGCGCGTTCCAGCCAATAAAGAAGTTCAATCCGAGGTAAGCGGCGATAATCAGCGCAAAGTTAACGACTGCCCGCAGTCCCCCTCTTCTCATCGCGCCGCCTCCTCTGCCTCGGCATCCGGCTCGGCAATGAGCGGCGTCGGCAACTGCGCGTACAGCAGCTTAAGCCGATGGAGAGCGCGGGTGCATCCGACGTAAAGCAGCTTGGCATCCTCAGGCTTATAATCCGCCGCGTCCGCGTCCGGAATCAGGACGGCATCGAATTCGAGGCCTTTGGACAGATACACCGGCGCCACCGTAATTCCGCCTTCATAATTTTGATGCTTGGCCTCGAGTAGCGAAGCCTGAATGCCGCGTGCCGTAAGTTCGCTATAGATGCGCGCGCAGGCCGCCGCCGTTCGTCCCAGCACCGCGATGCTCTGGAGCTCCGGCTCCTTCCGCCAATCCTGGACGATCGAAGCGATCGCTTCCGTGTCTCGCGCAAGCGAAGTCCGCTCGACCTCCACAGGCTGTCCGCTGCGGAAGACGGGCCGCGCCGGCTTGACGCCGCCGCCCATTCCCCTAAGAATGCGGTTTGCGAATTCGATGATTTCCAGCGTCGAACGATAGCTCCGGTCCAGCTCGTAATAGGAAGTCTCGTCTGCGGGAAATAAACGCTTGAGCTCCTCCCAGTCGGTAATGCCCGCATAATCGTGAATGCCTTGCTGCAGGTCGCCGAGCACCGTCATCGACGTGATCCGCTGATGCTGTCTGAGCACTTGCAGCTGCGCGGGCGAATAATCCTGCGCTTCGTCGATCACGATATGGTCGTAGGCGGGAGCCGTCGGTCCTAGCAGCTTCAGGTGGATGTGCACGAGCGCTGCCAGGTCTTCTCTGGCGAAAACGGCGGTTGCCTTGCTTTTGCCCTTGCCCTTCGCCTTAGACGTTGCACCCGCGTTCTTCGCGTATTCGGCTGCGCCGTCCGCTTGCCAGCCGCCGGCCCTATAAAAGGAAGCCGCCGTATGCTGCGGCAGCTTGCCGGCATACGCCTTCCAGCGGGCGTTCGCCTTCTTGCGGACTTCGGCGTCGCTCCACTTGGCTTTGCCGATCTCGATCTCCATCCAGCGCTTGATCCGGTTCAGCACCCGTTCCCGCTTTTTCATGATCGGATCCAGCGGATTCTCCTCGGCGAACCAGGCGCGTACCTGCTCCGCCGTCAGCGTGCGCCGATCGTCCGGCGAAAACGGCTCTTCAGGCACCATCGTCCGTGCAAGCGCCTCGATCGCTTCGTCGATATCGGCGAGAAAGCCGAGGCTGCCCTTGCGCTTGGCGGGCGCATCAGCCCGACTGACTGCCGCGTCGTCCGCCTCGAACCATCGGGCCAGCTCCTCCGCCGGATCGCGCAGCTGGAGCTTCTCTCCGATCTGCTCGAGCGCCCAGTCCTCGAACGTCTGCTGGCCGATATCTCCGACGCCAAGCTCCGGCAGCACGCCGGATATATAATTCAAGAACATTTTGCTCGGCGCAAGGATCATCATGCGATCGGCGCGCACGCGGTCCTGGTAGCGGTACAGCAGGTAAGCGAGCCGGTGCAGCGCGACCGTCGTCTTGCCGCTTCCCGCCACGCCCTGGATAAAGACGGCCTTGTTTTTCTCGGTACGGATAATCGCGTCCTGCTCCTGCTGGATCGTCGAGACGATATCCCGAAGCTTGTTGTCCTTGCTCTCGCCGAGCTTGTGGAGCAGAAACTCGTCGCCTGCGGCGCCGCCCTGTTCGCCGCCTTCGGCGTAGCTGTCTACGACGCGCTGCAGCTCGCCTTCCCGCACGAGCAAATTGCGCTTCAGATAGACGGTGCCCGACACCTCTCCTTCGGGAGATTCGTAAGCCACCTCGGGATTGCCGCCCGAGAAGGCGTAGAACAGGCTCGATACCGGCGCCCGCCAATCCACGACCAGCAAGTCGTGTCCGTTCTCCTCGCCGACGCCCGACTTGCCGATGTACAGCGGCAATGGCTCGTTTTTCCCTTCCTCGCGGAAGTCGAGCCTGCCGAAGTACGGCTCCTTTTCCGACGCAGAGAGCCGGACCTTGCGCGCCTGTCGGATCGCGTCAAGCGTCTGCTCCGTATAATCGTTGCCGGTATAACGCGGTCCGATGCCGGCGATTTGATCGCGAATCGACGTCTTGGTATGTTCGAGCTTCACGGTTTCTTCACTGAATCGTTTATCTTCTGACACGAATCAAAGCTCCCTTCAAATTGATTACGGCGGATTAAGTATGGTTAAATAAAGGAAGATACATGGCTTATGCAAGTTACATAGATCGGCGAGGAGGCTATTCGATGAGCTACAACAACATTTTGGTCGCATTCGACGGTTCGAACCTGTCGCGCAAAGCAATCTCCCATGCCTCCGCGCTCGCGGAGAGCAGCGGGGCTACACTTACGGTGCTGCACGTCTACCAGGTGCCGCTCGTCAACAACGGCGACTTCATGGTCACGCTGCCGGCGGACTGGTCCCAGCAGTATATGGACCATTCCTTCAAGGTTCTTGAGGAAGCGAAGGCGCTCGTGCCCGGCACGATCAACGCGACGTTTAAGCTGATCGACGGCGATCCTGCGAACACGATTCTCGATTACGCAGGCGACAACGGCGCCGACCTCATCGTGCTCGGCAGCCGCGGACTCGGCGGCATTCGCGAGTTCGTCCTCGGCAGCGTCAGCCACAACGTCATGCAGCACGCCAAGGCGCCGGTGCTCATCGTCAAGTAATATGGATAGGACGGCATGCAGCTGCAGCCAGAGCCAATGACAAAAATCGGTCTCTTCCCGGACGGGAAGGGACCGATGTCTTTTATAAGGGGCATATGCAGGCTGAACGTGCAGGTCTGCCCTATAATATATCCTATATCGTTAGCCAAGTAAAATAATAGGAGACGCTTCTCTCCGTGCCGTTGCTTCTATAATAAATGAGATCAGCTGGCTTAAGCTTGCTCCATCGCGTCGATCGCTGCGTCCAGCAGACGCTCGTAGAGCTCGTCGTTCGACTCGATCTCCGCGTCCACCTCATCGATTTGCTCCTCGCTGCCCGACTTGCCCGCAAAAAACAGCGAATAACTCCACTCCTTGCCTTTGTCGCTCTGCAGCGCCATCTCGTATGCCGCATCATGTCCCTCGACCTCGAACACGACCTTTCCTACATATCCGTTTACTTCGTCCTTCGTCATTGTCGCCTCGCGAATGGTTACGTTCATGCCGATTCTCCTTTGTGTCGGGCCGTCGCTCGATCCTGTCTCGGCTTATTGCCCCAATTTAACGGTTTCAAAACCAATTTTGCATAAATAGCGCACATCGACCATTTGTCTAGTTGTCCAGAATTAATATTTTCTTAGTTGTTTCTCATATAGTCTCGCAAACAGCCGCGCATCAAGCTTTACGCCGCTTAGAGGGAAATGGAGGGAAAATTCGATCTGGTATATTGATTCTAGCAGCAAGCGCACCACGACTTCAACATCAGGGGGAATCGCATCCATGGCAACATCCTATAAGTTTAAGAAACTGATGGCATCGGCCGTCGCACTCACCGTTCTGTTCGGAGGCGCGGCAGCAGCTTTGCCGGCCAAGCCGGCCAGCGCCGCGGAAGCGACCGTCGCCGCCAGCTCCAAAGCATCCAGCATTATCGCCCTCGGCAAAAAATACATGGGCGTCAAATATAAGTTCGGCGCAAAAACCGGCGTTACCAGTTCCTTTGACTGCTCTTCGTTTACGCAGTTCCTGTACCGCAAATACGGCGTATCTCTGCCCCGGGAGTCCAAGGCGCAGTCCAAGTCCGGCAAGTACGTGTCCAAGGCGAACCTGAAGCCGGGCGATCTCGTATTCTTCTATTCCCCGATCCACCACGTCGGCATCTACATCGGGGGCGGCAAGGTGATCCATACGTACGGCAAGCCGGGGGTTACGATTTCGAGCATCAACTCGGGCTGGTGGAAGGATCACTATACGACCGCTCGCCGCGTCCTTTAGTCGCAAGTCATTCAGACAAGCCGTCCCCGATCGGGGGCGGCTTTTTTCCTGGTCCTGCGCTCCGGCTCGTCTCATTATAGCTTAAGCTTTCCCGAATTCGTCATTTTTAAGTCGACGACGACATCGATCGGAATATCCGTAACTTCCCCTCCCTCCGCCTTCAGCTTTTTCCATGCCTTCAGATGGTGCCGGTACAGCTCGTCCTCCAGGCCGATCAAGTCGATCTTTTTCGCGCGTCCCATCGCCAAAGACTGCTTCAACTTCTCGCGAATGCCGTTTTCCGCCCATGCTTCCAGTTGCCGTTCGCCGGCCTTTTCGTGCAGCTCGTACACGTAAGCTTGCACGGGTACGACGGCTTTAAAGGCCCCTTCTTTATTGCGGACGGCGTAGGACAAGCGCCCCTTGCCTTTCGTTACGACGAAGATGGCCACGAATTTCCCTTTATCGTCCCTCACCTCAAGAAAAGCGCCCCTTTGATCCGATAGGAACCATTTTACCCCCTGCACGGCTTTTTCATCGAGCGCTGCACGGTCTTTTCGTCCGACGATAGCATGGGCGCCGTCGTAAAAAATATAGGATTTCGGCTTCCCTCCCTGCTTCCAGCTGCTGCGGTCGAGTTTAAGCACAGGCAGCAGCGTCGTGCGGCTCGCCTCGTAAAATCGGCGCACGAAAACTTGCAGGCTCAGCATCGGAACGGCTGGCAGAGCGGGACTACGAACGCTGTGCGTGTACAGAAACGTATACATCGGCGAATTAAAAAGGGTATCCGCCGACAGCAGTTCGTCAAGCGGCTCGGTCGTCGACGCGATAAAAACGTTATAACGGACCGTTCGGCTTCGATTAATGCTGTCCAAAATGTCCGATATCCGCGATAACGCTCCTTCCTTAACGACGATTGTCATGAGATGGTCGAGAGAAGGTCTGAGCTGGGTGCTTCGATACAACGTTTCCAGCGCGAGCTGCGGGGATTCGCCTTCGCCGTGCCCGATGTAAGAAGGGAACGCCATGCCGCTTGCGCCTTCCGACTTGGCGACGTCTGACATCGTGATCAGCGCCCCGTAAATGGAGTAAAGCTCCTTCTTTTCGTCAAAATCGATCCCGAGGCTCGTAAAATAACTGGTCTCCTGGATCGAGCGCTGGTCCCAGCAAGACGTCAGGACTACGGCCATGAGGGCCAGCACAACCATACGTTTCGCAGCGCGCATACCGTTCATCTCCCCGCTCTGCCGCGCTTCGGGCTTCCTTTGCTTTTCTGATCTATATATGGCAGCTTGATGAAGGCGCCGCGCACGCGCCCCGCCTCGAACGGAGCCGCAGGCTTCAGGTAAGGCTCTCCGAACGACCTCAGCGACACCATGTACAGCAATATCGCGAACACCCCGATAAAAAAGCCGAACATGCCGAGCGCGGTCGAAAACAGCAGCACGACAAAACGCAGCAGGGTGACGGATCCGAACAGCGTCTGGTTGACGAGCGTAAAGGAAGTGACGCTCGTCACGGCGCTGACGACAAGCATCGTGGGGGAGGTAAGCCCCGCCCGGATGGCCGCGTCTCCGACGATGATGCCGCCCACGACCGCGACCGTCTGTCCGACGGCCCTCGGCAGACGCACGCCCGCTTCGCGGAACAGTTCGAACATGAAGAGCATGAGAAACATCTCGATCGCGGTCGAGATCGGAAGTCCGATACGCGAGACGACGATCGTCGCCATAAGCGGAAACGGGATCTGGTCGACGTTAAACGTTGACACCGCAACCCAAAATCCCGGCAAAGTAAGCGTGATGAACAAACCGAGCAAGCGAAGCAGCCGCTCCATCGTCACGTAATAATACGAATTGTGGAGGTCCTCCGGCGATTTGAGCAGCTCGAACATGTTGGTCGGCGCCGTATACACGAGCGGCAGGCCGTCTACGATGATCGCTACGCGTCCGGCGGCCAGGCATTCGACGATATAGTCTGGACGGCCGGTATAATCGATAAGCGGAAACAGGGAGCGGGACCTGTCGGACAGCATCTCCTCGATCTGCCCGGCGCCGTTCACGATTTCCGGAGACAGCCGCCGGATCCTTTTGCGCGCCTCTTCGACGAGCGAGCGGCTCGCGGCCGACTTTAAAAACAGCAGGTTCACTTCGGTACGGCTTTCCGTCCCCACGGTGAACGATTCTATTTTCAGATCCGGCGATTTTAATCGCTTGCGCACCAGCGCCCGGTTGACGTGCAAGCTCTCGACGAACCCGTCGCGCGGCCCCTTGACGGAAATTTCCGAAGCGGACTCCTCCGGCGCACGCTCGGGCTGCATGGGGATCGGATAAGCGAGCAACTTGCCGCGCATCACGATGATCACGCTGCCGGAAAAAAGATCTGCGAGGATGCGCTCGCGTTCGGCATCGTTCGAAGCCGAGCGCGGAATCGCGCCCGCAAGACCATCAGTGGCACCAGTACCTGACATCCATTCACCGAGCGAAGGCAGCAGCCGTTCTTTGTAAACCGCGTTGTCGACCATGCCAGGCACCGAAATGAGCGCAGCTAACCTGCCTCCCGCCGTCAGCGATTCGACTACGACGTCCGCGCATCCTTCCAGCTCGGCATCCAGCCAGTCAAGCCCGGTTGGCATGGAGATCCCCCCTCTCCCCGCGCTTGCGCAGCGCCAACGCCCATACGTAGAGCAGCATGCCGATCTGCGTCGCAAGAGCGAATGGCCGCAAGGCTTTGTAAAACAAATACTGGTTGCTGTCACCGAACGGATAGACGGTCAAGCCGATGAGGGCGATCCCCAGGATTGTCAAAGCGATTAACTTGACCTTGCGTTTCTGAATGCCGGTTAGCTCAAGCAGGACGCTGATCGCCAGCGAGGTACGTATGAGCGCGCCGCTTATCCATTGGAAGATGGCGAGAAAATCGAGATGCTCGATATAGCGGCCGACTCTTAAGATCCGCCACTGCGAAAAAGCGGGGAAACGCATGATGCCCGACTCGTGAACGCCGAATTCGCAAATGGCGGCCATGGTTGGGCCTAAGGACAGCATAATGACGAACAAACCCGTCGCGTACAAATGGATCGGGCGAAACGGCTTGTTGGCGTAAATTTGCAGCAGCAAAAACAATAAGATTTCCGTTAATCCGCTGCCCGATACGATCGCGCCCCGAAGCACAGGCCCCCAGCCGTGCTCCATCAAAGGAAGCAGCTGCGAATAGTCCTTGCGGTTCGCATTGCCGGAAGCGACGAATACGCCCAAACCCGATACGACTGGAAGGGCGATGCAGGACATATAGACGATCGCCCGCATGCCGATCAATACGGCGGCGATGCAGAGCGCCACAAATACCGCGGAAGTGATGAGCGGAGGCGTATCGGGCAAATAGGTACTATTGGTCCACGTGAGCATGTCGACAGTCGTAACGATCGCTTCCAGCAGCAAATAGCCTGCGACGACCGTTAAAATGAGCAGCTTGGAGAAAGATCCACCCTTTTTCTTGAGCCATGCGGGAAAGGGCTGCAGACCCATGTCGCGCAGTACCGCGGCCAGCGGCAGAAGCATGATCAGCATCAGGATGCCTGCCAGGAGGACGGAGATCCACGCATCTCTGCCGGCCGTCCCCAGCACGATCGGCAAAATGATGACGTGATTGACGAGTCCGACGGACAATACCAAGCTGGTGATGATAGACACGCGCCCTGCTTCGAATCCCCTCATTTACCGGAACCTCCCTTCCGGGATTAAGGTTCCCTCGGCTGGTCCCGATTATGTAAAGAGCGGCTTACTGCCGCCTGCTCTCAAGGCTGACGAGCCGCTCGCGCATGTCTGGTTCGCTGAAATCTTCGCCGATGAGGACGATCACGTCTGGAACCGGCTTCTGCGGCGTGATCGGCATGAAGTCGGATTCGCGATAAGCGAACTGGAACAAATAACGGGTGGCCGTGTCGGTAAAGGTAACGATTCCCTTGGCTCGGTACACCGAGGCCGGCAGTTCGCGCAGGAAGCGCTCGAAGTCCTCGCTCGGGAATCGCGCCGCGGGATAGTGCGTAAGCACGTGCACGTGATCGTGCAATCGCGGCTTCGAGTGGCCATGTTGGTCGTGATGGGCATGATCGTGATGGGCAGGATCGTGATAATCGTCGCGCTGTTCTTCTTTCGTCCGCAGCGGTACAGTCGCGTCGGCAGCACCCGGCAGCAGCGAGAATAGATCCTCCTCGGTCTCTCCCTTGACGGAATCTACGATCGCCGCGGAAGAGTTCCACTCGCGCAGCTGCGCGCGCACCTCCTCCGCCTCCCCCGGTCCGACGAGATCCGTCTTGCTCAGCAAGAGCAGCGCTGCGCCTCGGATCTGCTCCCGCATCAGACGAAGCGTCTTGCCGGCGCCGAGCCGCAGCCGGTCGAGCAGATGCCTCGCGTCGACGACGGTGATCAGCCCCCGCAGCTCGAGCCTCGCATACATGGATACTTCCGTCACGGCGTCCATCATCTCAAGCGGCTGCGCCACGCCGGTGGACTCGATCCAGATCACGTCCGGGCGATGCTCCTGGACGAGCTGCAGCAGCGAGACGCCCAGATCGTTTTTGACGGAGCAGCAGATGCAGCAGCCCAGCAGCTCGGCCATGGGCACGTCCTTTGCCAGCAGCTCGCCGTCGAGATTGACGTCGCCCGCTTCGTTCATGAGCACCGCCGTCTTCCAGCCTTTCGCCTTGGATCCCTCGAGCAGTTTTTGCAGCACGGTCGTCTTGCCGCTTCCCAGATATCCGGACAAAACATACACCTGTACAGGCCGCTCGCCGTTATCGTTCACTGTTGCGCACATTGCGGTTCCTCCCCCGACAAAATGAATCGACCCTCCGTCGCGGCTGCGTGGAGGGCCTCTAGGACGTTCGTTATGGCTACTCCCGGATCGCGGAGTAGAAGTTGCGGATCGGCTCGACGCATTCCGGCGTCTCGCGTTCCCGCTCGTTCACGTAGGCGCCGACCGGGTACATCATCATCTCGTCCGCCGAGATGCCGCGGATTCTGCCCAGGACGCCCCGATATTCCGTGTTCGTCTCGTTCAGCCATGCGTCGATGCCTTCATCGTCCAAAATGGCCGGCATCCGGTCCGAATACGGACCGACCATATCGTTGGGCAGCGTCGTCAGCATCGTATACGCGCGGATATCGCCGCCTTCGACGCGCGGCCACACTTCGTAAAACCCGGGGACGGCGAATGTTCCTCGCCCCTTTAGCACGAAATGGATAGGCTGACGGGCCCTGCCCTTCGTCTCCCAGCCGTAAAAGCCGCTGACGGGGATGACGCAGCGCTGCTTGTTCGTCATGCGCTTGAAGATCGGCCGGTCGCCGATGCCCGGCCCGTCCGCATTGACGGCATCGCGGGACCAATAAGGCATGAGGCCCCAACGCAGCGACTCGAGCTTGCGTTCGCGCTGCTCCTCGACGATGACTGCGGCGTATTGCGTCGGGGCGACATTGTATCTGGGCCTGTACGAACCGACGACCTGATCGATCCGGTAACGTTCGGTGAGCTCGGGCAAATCCGCGGCAAGCGAAAATCTTTGGCACATAGGGGGCACCGCCTTCTTGGGTTTCCCCCCAGTATTTGCTTGAAGGCGCCGCTTCTATTCGCCCGAAGCCCGGAGCCCGAACGTTAACGGATGGAATCCCGATTAAGCGTCCTGCGGATGGCCGGCCGGGACCAGCGCGACGGCAGCCGCGTTGGCCTCGACCTGCGCGACGTCTTTGCAGCCGGGAATGACGGCGGACACGGCGGGATGCCGCAAGCACCACGCCAGCGCCCAGGACGCCATGTCGACGCCTTCCGGCACTTCCGCGCGCTTGATCTCCTCGACTTCGCGCAGCAAGCGGTCGGCATCCTCGCGATCCCGCTTCGAACGAACGTCGTCGCTCGGGAACGTCGCGCCGGGCTTGTACTTGCCGCTCAGAAAGCCGCTTGCGAGCGGCACCCGGGCAAGCACGCCGAGTCCCTGCGCCTCGCAGGAAGGGAATACTTCCTCCTCCGGCGCGCGATCGAGCCGGTTGTATACTACCTGGATCGCCTGCGCGCCGACCTCCGTCGCCTTGGACGTCTGATAGACGTTGCGGTTGGAGCCGATCGAGATGCCGAGATGCCTGATCTTGCCCGCTTCGACCTGCCGGCCAAGCGCCTCCCAGAGTCCGTCCGTATCGAACTCGGCGTCCGGCCCGGAGTGGAATTGATAGAGATCGATATAGTCGGTCTGAAGCGCCTTCAGCGAAGCGTCAAGCTGACGCACGACGTCCTGCGGATCGTATACGTCGGTCCGCTCGAAAGGTGCGTGGAAATGATGTCCGAACTTCGTGGCGAGCACCCATTCGGAGCGGCGGCCGCGGATCGCCGGACCGATCAGCGACTCGGACAGATGATCGCCGTAGCATTCGGCGGTGTCGATCAGATTAATGCCCAGCTCGGCCGCCCTGCCCAGAATGGCGTCCGCCTCGCGCTGCTCGTAATTCCTGCCCCACTCGCCCCCGAACTGCCAAGTGCCGACGCCTACCGCGGATACTCTCAGATCGGTAGATCCTAGCTTGCGATACAACATGCCGGAGTCCTCCCTTTCATAGATGACGATTCGCTAATGTTCCATCATTTAAGATTAAGCCTCGACGGTTACCGCAGTGCCGCTTACCGCTACCATAAGCATGCCTTCCCGCACGACCTCGTAATCTACGTCGACGCCGACGATCGCGTTGGCGCCCATCCGCTTCGCTTGTTCGACCATCTCCGAGACCGCGATATCCCGCGCTTGCTTCAGCTTGTTTTCATAGGAGCCGGACCTGCCGCCGACAACGTCGGTGATCGAGGCCATGAAGTCGCGGAAGATGTTCGCGCCCATGATCGTCTCTCCGTTCACCATTCCGTAATAGGACGTAATTCTGTATCCTTCCACATTGGGCGTGGTCGTCACGAGCATGATTATAGCCTCCTTGAAGATGTTGGGAACGCCCTCATTCTATCATAACGGCCTCCCGGACAACAATGAGAGCCGCCGGCGTCCGCCGGCAGCTCTCAAGGGTTGAATTCGCTCGGAGCGGGATTCTCCTCCACTGCGAATTCGTAATCGTCGATATCGAATACCTGGACCGGGATCGCGTTCTGGACGACTTTGTCCTGGAATTCGATATGGTCGGTCAGGATCGGACTTTGCGCCCGCAGCGAAGTCAGCACGATCTCCGTCTCGATCGGGTCAAGCAGCTCGCCATACTGCATGTTCTCTGCCGCGTTGACGACGACAAGGGTCACCTTGTCGTTGATCGGCAGCGGCGGGCTCTCCCGCCATGGAGCGAGCAGCGAGCGCTCAAGCTTCTTTTTATTGAACGGATCTTCGAAGTACGCGATCATTTCCCCGATCTTGCCCTTGACGTGACGGTCGTCGTCCGGGTCGGGCATGACGGGCTCGTCGCTTTCCTTCATATCGTACAATTCCATCACTGTCGAATACGGAATCCGGTATTCCACAGGCCGTTTCGGCAGAAGCAGCTGACCATATATGGCGATCATGACCGCCTCGATGACAAAACGCCTTTCCATTGTAGCCAGTCCCCCCTAGTAGCGGCAGAAAAACCTTAAGCGCATTGCTGTACATTATATCATAAATTCGCGTCAGACATGCCGACGGCGGGTATAATAGGCCGACGTAAGGAGGCGAGTCAGGATGACGTTGACGACGGCTAGACCCAAAACGGCCGATCTTGATGGACTGCTGCGCGCGGCCGAAGCCTGCAGGATCGACACTTGCCGCGTGCGGATCGGCAGCGGCCGCGACGCGCAGAAGCTGGATTATGCGCGTACCCCGCGTTCGGCGGAGCGGCTGCACAAGGTCAACTCGGTGACGAAAAGCGTGCTCTCGCTCCTCGTCGGCATCGCGCTCGGGCGAGGCGACTTCCCTTCGCTCGATTCGCCGCTCGCAGGCTGTCTGCCGCGCGTCTCCGCTTCGCTCGGACGAATTCGGCTGCATCATTTGCTGTCGATGACGGCCGGCATGGACTGGCCGGAATGGGGCGCCTGGGGCGGACGTCCCAATCCGATGTGCGAATCGGACGACTGGATCGCTTTTATCCTGGATAGACGAACGACGATGCGGCCTGGAGGCGCGATGTCCTACAACTCCGGCTGCTCGCATCTGCTCAGTCTCATTCTGCAGCAAGAGACCGGCATGACCGCCGAAGCCTACGCCGCGAAGCATCTGTTCGGGCCCCTCGGCATCCGCGACTGGCAATGGCACGCGGATCCGCAAGGCGTGTCGATCGGCGGCTTCGGCCTCGCCCTTCGCGGCGGCGACCTGTTCAAGCTCGGCCTGCTCATGCTGGCGCGCGGCCTCTGGGCCGGCCGCCAGGTCGTTCCCGATGCGTGGATCGCGGAGTCGACGGCAGCCAGAAATCACACATACGATTGGCTCGGCTCTTATGGCTATCATTGGTGGACGTTCACCGGCGGCGGTTGCGAGGCTGTGAACCCGCACATTTATTACGCCATGGGCTACGGCGGCCAATTTCTGTTCGTCATCCCGGAGCGGGAAACCGTCGTCTCGTTCACCAGCGATTTATACCGTGAACCTTTAAGGCCATTAAAGATTTTTTCGCAGTTTGTCGCTGGCGTGCCTTACGGCTCGTAAATCATCTTGCGGGTCATGCCGCCGTCCACGACAAGATTCGTTCCGGTGACGAAGCCGCCCTCGGGGTCCGTTAAATAAAAACAGGCCCTGACCACGTCCGAAGGCTTGCCTACGTGCCCGGACGGATGCTGCTCGTGATCGACAGGCCTCAAGGCGGCATAGTCGCCGTATTCGATCCAACCCGGACTGACCGCGTTGACCGCGATGCCGTCCGGACCGAGGGACAACGCGAGCGCGTGCGTAAGCGCCAGGATACCGCCCTTGGAGGCTGCGTACGCTTCCGAGTTCGGCTCGGATTGGAGTGCGCGCGTCGAAGCGATGTTGACGATGGCGCCGCCGCCTGTACGTTTCATCGCTTTGGCCGCTTCGCGGCCGCACAGGAACGCGCCGCGCAAATTGACGTTCATGACGCGGTCCCATTCCTCGAGCGACAGCTCAAGCGGCGACCTCCAGATGCCGATGCCCGCATTGTGCACGAGCACGTCGACGCGCCCCGTCCAAGCCATAGCTTGCTCTACGATATTCGCGGCAGCCTCGGCTTCGTTCAGATCGGCCGGGATATATCTCGCGGCTAAGCCTTCGCCCGCCAATTGCGCCGCCAGCGCCTCGCCTTCCGTGCCGGGCGCGTCGCTAAGCGCGACCGAAGCGCCCGCTTCGGCGTACGCCCGCGACAGATGGCGACCGATGCCGCCGGCTGCGCCCGTCACGATGACCGTGCGGCCCGCGTACTTGCCTGGCATCAAGATTGCGCGAGACGCGACAGCCTTGCCGTTAGCGTCTCCCTCCAGCTATCGGCCAACGCACCGACCGCAAGCAGGCGCTGCATGCCTTCCCGGTCTTCTTTACCCCGATGCATGACCCTGTTCGCTTCTTCTACCGTGACGCCGCCGGAGTCGCGCGAGACGAGGACGAGCTTGCCCGGTTCGACTGCGCCTTGAGTCAGCACGCGGAAATAAAATCCCGTTTTCCCCGTGTCGCGAACCATCGCAGGCAGATCGTCCGCGTCCCACTTCATCGCCAGCTTCCAGCATGGCACGCGCGGCTGGCTGACCTGAAGCGTCACTTCGCCGATCTTGAATACGTCGCCGATGCAAACTTCGGACTCGACGATCTCGTCGATCGTGAAGTTCTCGCCGAACGCGCCGAATTCGAGCGACTTGCCGAGCTTCTCTTCCCAATAGGCGTAATGACGGTACGGATAGGCGCACACTGCCTTGTCAGGGCCGCCATGATTGACGGTATCCGCCTGCTCGTCTCCGGACAATCCTTCAACATGGACGTCGACGGCGTTTTGCGCGCGTTGTTTGTTGATGCCTGACTTCGCGATTTTGCCCTTGAACCGCCCCTCGCTAGCCGCGCCTACGTTCACCGCCAACAACGGGTAGACGCTGCCTGGCGCTATGTGCGGCGCCGTTGAATTCGACATCGTTCGAACCTCCTCGATTTGGGATTTGGGATATTTTTTTCCCCCATGCGCCCTC
Organism: Cohnella sp. GCM10012308; assembly: GCF_042649185.1. NCBI lineage: Bacteria > Bacillati > Bacillota > Bacilli > Caryophanales > Paenibacillaceae > Cohnella > Cohnella sp. GCM10012308. The sequence goes on along the minus strand of NZ_JBHRYU010000027.1, from coordinate 84,418 downwards.
GCCCGTACGACCTCGCCCGTGCGATCTCGCCCCTACGCGCCTGGTGCGTCAGGGGATGGATAAGGGACAATCGTCCTTGCCATGCTAAATCAGCGGGCCTTCGACGCCCCGGATTGGAGATGATCACCGATGACCACGTCGAAACGGAGAAAAGAAAGCGCATGGAAGAGTAGAAAAGAGCGCTCCCAACTCCGCCCGGCAAAGGCGCCGGAAGGACAATCGGAAGCCCCGCTTCAACCTTAATCGCAGCACGCTGCATGTCGGATCGTCCCCGGGAAGGGCGGCGGCTTTAGGAAATCTGGTTTTTCTCCGCGCCAGTGAGCCGTCTTCCCCGGACGGTCAACACGGCCCGCCCGTCATGAAGTCCCCAGATTTCGTCCGCGAACTTCTCGGCCAGCTCCAGCCGGTGCAGCGCGACGACGATGATCATATTCTTGTCTTTTGCCTGCTGCTTAAGCATGCCCATGATGCTCTCCTGCGAATGCGGATCAAGTCCGGTAACGGGCTCGTCCGCCAGCAGCACCTCGGCGCCGTGCGCGATCGCCCGCGCGATCGCCACGCGCTGCCGTTCGCCGCCGCTCAGCTTCTCCGCCGGCTGGTGCGCCCTGTCGATCAAGCCCACGTTTTCCAGCGTTTCCATCGCGTCCATATAGTCGTCGCTTCGGACCATGCCCGTCATCCGGCGAAACCAGGACACCTGGCCGACCGCGCCGATAATGACGTTTTTAAGCGCCGTCTTTTTTTCGTACATGAGCGCCTTTTGCTCCAGATAAGCGATTTTGCGCTTCAGACGAAATCTGGCGAAGGCGCCGCCCGCAATCGCGTCCTTGCCGTCAATACGGAGCTCCCCGCTCGTCCAGGGCTCCTTGAGACCGAGGCAGCGCAGCAGCATCGATTTGCCGCTGCCGCTCGCGCCTACGACCGCATAGAGCTTGCCCGGTTCAAGGTGTCCATGGATGCCGTCGAGTACCTTTTTGCCTGTCGGCAGCTTGCGCGTGAGACCGATGATATGTATCATTCCCGTCCGATTGCCCCCTGACTATCATTCCTGCCTTTTTTCTAGTGTAATTCTTTACGGAACGGCTTTCCATACGAACAAACGTTTGGTATACTATAAACAAGAACATGTGTTCTATCGATTCCAGTCAAAGGTGGGATGATGGATGGAGAACTGCGAGCACCTCCGCTATTTGGAGCCTTCAAGGGGAACCCGGCCGTCACGAGATCTGACTTTCAAATTTTACGACAGCGGCCGTCTCGTGATCGTTGACAATGACAGCGGCAATACGATGAACCCCCGCGAGTTAAGCGGGGGCAGCTACGACTTTTATGTACGCCAGCGGCTCGCTTTTATCAAGCGCGACCTCAAGTCCAAGATCGAGAAGTACGCTTAAGGATGCCGGGGCTTTGCCCCGGCAAGCTTGCGCATTTGCGATTAAGGCAGGTTTTTATCGATTCCGTTCAAGCTGGGCGGCAGGCGGGACATTTTGTCCAGCTTCGTCGCCTGGCTTTTTCCGCGTCCTCCGGCCGTAATGCTCTTCGCTCCCGCTTTAGGTCCTTGATACGGCGGCATATCCGACTCACCTCCATAGGATGCTTCAATGATCGGGGCAGTGCCCCACTGCCCGATTAGGTTGCCCGCCCCGCGCATTTACAAACACCCGCCGGACAGACATAATAAATTCATGCCCGGCCGCACGAATGGCGAGCGGCCCGGCGCGGCAAGCTGACGAAGGAGCCACGGACATGAAGCAAAACATCCTGTTCGACCTGGACGACACGCTGATCCACTGCAACAAATATTTTCATTTCGTGCAAGAACAGTTCGCAGACCTGATGACCACCTGGTTCGCGCCGTTCGGACTGACCAAGCAGGCTGTTCTGGCCAAGCACAGCGAGATCGATATTGCCGGCGTGCAGATCGTCGGCTTCAAGAGCGAGCATTTTCCCCAATCCTTTGTCGACACGTACCGCTATTACAGCGCCCTGCACGGTCGCTCCGAATCCGCCGACGAGGAGACGCTCCTGTGGAAACTAGGAATTAGCGTATTCGAGCAAGAGACGGAGCCTTACCCGTTCATGAACGAGACGCTCGAATCGCTCGCGGCCGCAGGCCATCAGCTTCACTTATATACGGGCGGAGACCCGGATATCCAGAAGCGCAAGATCGAGGCCGCGGGCCTGGAACGCTATTTTCGCGACCGCATATATATTCGCCTGCACAAAAACGTCGAAGCGCTCAAAGAAATTTTACATTCGCGCAAGCTGCGGATCGATCGCACCTGGATGATCGGCAATTCGGTCCGCACGGACGTCCTGCCCGCGCTGTCATGCGGCCTTCATGCTATTTATTTAAAACAGGAACGCGAATGGGACTACAATGTGCTGCCGATCACAGGCGCCAAGCCTAGCGGGGCGTTTCTCACGCTGTCCTCGCTTGGACAGGTACCGTCCGCGATCGCATCGTTTTTGGCTCAAGGCTAAGGTAGGAGCTAAGATCAGCGCTAAGGACGAAGTCAAGTTTGGGGCTGCAGCGAGGGGACTCGCAATTAAGGTCCGACGATACGCCTGAAGCGGTCGAAGGCGGCGGCGTCCGCCCCGCCCGCGCGTGCGGCCAGATGATAAAAGCTGTAAGGGAATTTGAAGGCATGGCCGAAATCCCAGACGTCCCCGCTTCGATCCTTGTCCCAGAATTCGGACTCTGTCGGCAGCGAGGACGACGGCTGCGCCGGAGCGAGCGGCTCGCGGTCGACAGGCGAATGGAGCTTAACGGGTTCTCCTGGACGCAGATGCCGGCTTGCCCGCAGCGCATGGACCAGCTTGAATAGCGGCCCAAGCCCTCTCTCGAACAACGCCCGGTAACCGAGCTCCTCGAGCGTTACCAGCGCATGCGAAAAGGTCAGCATATGGCCGATCAGATCGTGATGGGCTTCCGCCTTGTAGATCGTCTCGAAGGCCGTCAGCTCTCGCAGGATGGCGCGCGACAGCGCTGCGCCGTCTTCGATGCCTGAGGGGCCGTCCTTTTCAGGCAGCGCCAGCACCTTGACCTCGGACGTTTTGTAGCCGATCCAGGAGCGTCCTGGAATCTTCCCTTTAAACGATCGGATCAGCTCCGCAATCTCTTTTACATCCTCCGGTTCGCCCCAGCCGTCCATTTCGCGAATGGCCTTTAAGCTCGCCGCCGCGTAGATCGCGTTATGACCGACCCAGTGCAAGCCGTCGATCGTCTCTTCCAGCGCCTTCGCAATCGCGCGTTCGCATTCGCTCGCACGGCGCAACGCCTTATTTCCCGACGCTGTCCGATCCGATCGAAAGCAGCCTGCCGGCCCTTCGATATGTTCCGACACCATCCGATCGGCTTGATCGGCGATTTTGCGCGCGACATCGGCTTCAAGCCGGTTCTCGGCGATAAAAAAATAAGCGGCGATCGCCGCCGCGCCAAAGTGCGCCTCCCATATATCGCCCGTCCGCCTGCGAGATGTCGCAATGACGGCCAGTCCATTCTCCAAAAGCGCGCGATCCGTCATAAAATTCCCGCCTCCTGCTGCTCCTTCTCCCCCTCTTGCTGCCGGCCAAGCGATTTCAGTTTGTCGTAAATCGCGCGTACGCCGTCGGACCATCGCGGGTCCTCCGCATAGGTCCGGTTCATCCAGGCGAACGGTTCCTCGCCTTCGGGAATGCCGGCCGCCAGCTTCGCCAGCAGCTTCGCCGCAATGCTCGACGAATCGCTGATATTCGTATTGTACGTCTCCCAGCTGTTAAAGACGTTAAACGGATTGTTCGCGATTTGCTTCGCCTTTTTGGCGGACTTCGGGACGAAGCCTTGCTCCTGTCCGGCCACCGCGAACAGAAGCAGCGGATCGATGCCATGCTGTCGGGCGCTCTCGACGATCGCTTCGAAATAAGGCCGCTCGGCCAGCAGCGAATCCCGGCCGGCAAGATAGGTCCTCACCGCCTCCGTATCGAACGGCGAATAGGCAAAAAGAGCCGAGGCAATGGCTTGATTAGAGGAAGGCTGCATGGCCGTACCGTCTGCGATGAAGTCGGAGCGCGGCGCTTCTGCTGCGCGATCGCTGCGCTGCATCGTCGCCAAGAGGATACCCGCAAGCGCAAGCAGCGTCATAGTCGCCAGAACAAGCGGCCGCAAGGCGGTTGGCGACAACCAGCCCGTTCTAGGCGTAGCGACGTCGTTGGCGGCTGTATCGGCGTGCGCAGCGTCGGCGCTCATGCCGCTTTTTACGTTTGGGTTCGCGTTGCCCCGGGAGGCGTTGATAGGTGAAGCGCTATCAAATGACGTTGCGCGAGAAATAAGCATTTCCGCTGGATCGGACCTCAGTACAAGCCCCTGCTCGGTACGATCGGCAATCCGATCCAGCGTCCATGCTTCGTCCGTCCAATCGTTTAACCATCCCAGCAAGCTGATCGCGTGCGCTTCATGCGCAAGCGCCAGATCGCCGCAGACGCGCAGCACGTCGGTCGGGTAAACATCCCGCTGCTCGCCAACGACGCAGGACGCCACCAGGCGGTCCGCAACGTCCGCCCGGAGCGCTTCCGGCCATTCGGGCAGCCGCTTGCGAATCGTACGCACGATCGCATCGGCGATTATCTCCGCCTGATTGGCGGCGGGCATCGGCGAATATTTGGTTCGAACGTAACGCCTGATGACCGAGACGTCTCCCGGCGTCAACAATGCAGCCCCTGCCATGATGCGCCTCTCCTCCTCCGCCCGATGCTTGTCTTTCGGATCCGACTACTGACTTCCATAGTTTAGCATAAGGCCGTGGCCTGAAAAAGCGCGCTCGCCTATGATCCATCCCCGGCCGCAAACTCAGCGCGAAGCCGCTGCGATCCGCGCTTGCATCTCTTCGCTGCGGATATAACGCTCGATCTGCTCCTTCTCGAACATCGTGAACTGGTATTCGCAATCGATTCCATCGTCGAGCGCTTCGATCTGGATCGGGTGTCCGGCATGCGTACATACGACAAGCGCCGTCAGATCGATGACGTCGTCCGGCAGCGGGGTTGCCGCATCGATGCCAAGCCGAAGTTCCGCATCGATCCACTGACCGTCGCGCCTGTCCACGCTTGCTTCGAATCCCGTAAACCTGAGCTCCTGCGGAATATCGTCGCCGTATCGAAACATCGTTTTTTCCTCCGTCCGCAATAAAGGGCCGTCACCCGGCGGCTTCGATTCGAAGCCGGCCCGGGTGCGACCCTGAACTTATAAATGGTCTGGCGCGTAAATCTTAAGGCAACATCGTCGAACCCATCAGATAGCGGTCGACTTCGCGGGCCGCCTCGCGGCCTTCGTTGATCGCCCATACGATAAGGCTCTGTCCGCGGCGCATGTCGCCGGCCGCGAACACCTTGTCAACGCTCGTCTTATACTTGCCGTAGGCGGCCTTTACGTTCGTTCTGCGGTCCGTCTCCAGGCCAAGCTGTTCGACGATCGTCGATTCCGGACCTTCGAAGCCGACGGCCACGAGAACGAGATCGGCCGGCCATACTTTCTCCGTGCCGGGAATCTCTTCGTAAACTTTGCGGCCCGACTCGTCGACATAGCGACGGATTTGCACGGTGTGCAGTTCCTTGACGTTGCCGTCTTCGTCGCCGACGAATTTTTTGGTCAGCACCGAGAATGCGCGAGGGTCTTCGCCGTACAGTACCTTCGCTTCTTCGTGCGCATAATCGAGCGTGTAAACGTTGGGATATTCCGGCCAAGGGTTGTTGATCTGGTCGCGCGTGAGCGGCGCCTTGGCATGCGTGCCGAACTGGGATACGCTAGTGCAGCCGTGACGCAACGCCGTTGCGACGCAGTCCGTTCCCGTATCGCCGCCCCCGATGACGATGACATGCTTGTCCTTGCCCGAAATATAATTGCCGTCTTCGAGGTTCGAGTCGAGATAGCTCTTGATCGTCCCGTTCAGGTAGTCCATCGCCTGATGGATGCCCTTGAGGTTCGCGCCTTCGACTGGACCGAGCCCGCGCGCCTTCGTCGCGCCGCCGCACAGGATGATCGAATCGTACTCTTCAGCCAGTTGCTTGGCGGAGATGTCCTTGCCGATCTCGGTGTTCGTGACGAACTGAATGCCCTCTTCAGCGAGCAGATCGACGCGGCGCTTAACGATATGCTTCTCGAGCTTCATCGTCGGGATGCCGTAGGTGAGCAGTCCGCCCGGACGGTCCGCGCGCTCGAATACCGTCACGCTGTGGCCGGCCTTGTTGAGCTGAGCTGCGGCGGCCAGACCTGCAGGTCCGGACCCGACGACGGCGACGCGTTTGCCCGTACGCTGCTTCGGAGGCTGGGGCACCACCCAGCCCTCTTCGAAGGCGCGGTCGATGATCGCTTGCTCGATCGACTTGATCGTCACCGGATCGCCGATGAGACCGACGGTACAGGATCCTTCGCAAGGCGCGGGACAGACGCGGCCCGTGAACTCGGGGAAGTTGTTTGTCTTGGCCAGTCGCTCGTAAGCCTCTCTCCACAGTCCGCGGTAGATGAGGTTGTTCCATTCAGGTATGAGGTTGTTGACCGGGCAACCCGATGCGCCGCCGGACAGTTCCATGCCGGTATGGCAGTATGGCGTGCCGCAGTCCATGCAGCGCGCACCTTGGGTGCGCAGCTGTTCTTCGGAGAACAGGCGGTGGAACTCGTTCCAGTCCTTGATCCGTTCAAGGGGGTCGCGATCGCTTGGCAGCTCGCGTTGATATTCCATAAATCCCGTAGGCGTCGACATCCCATTTCCTCCATCTGTCGGTAATTCGCGTGTCTGACCGGATATTGCCGCCGGGTCAGGGCACCGTTATATGATAGACCATCTTACCTGACGATCCGTGTCATCAGAATGGATTATCCCCTCTATTGTTTGCACTTTCCGCTGCGCGGCGCTCGTAGACGCACATATCGAAGGCGATCGGATTGCGTTCGTTGGCTTCTTGCGTCGCTTTAGATGCGATAATCCAGTCCGCGCGGTCGAAACTCGGAAATACGGCATCGCCTGCGACGTCCTCGGACAGCTCCGAAAGCAGCATCCGTCCCGCGTATGGCAGCAGCTGCGCGTAGACGTCGGCACCCCCGGCCACCATCAGCTCTTCATCGCCGTAGCGTTCGAGCGCTTCCTTCACGGAACGGACGATGACGCAGCCTTCGGGCGCCTCGGTCATCGATTTGGACAAAATGACGTTCGTCCGTCCGGCAAGCGGCTTCGGCAGCGATCGGAACGTCTTGCTCCCCATCAGTACGGGCTTTCCCATCGTCTGGGCCTTAAAATAGGCCATCTCGTCCTTCAGACGCCAAGGCAGGGCGTTATCCGCCCCGATGACGCCATTCTTCGCGACGGCGGCAATTAACGTGACGGACATGCGCCACCGCCTCCCTGCAATCGTTCATTTGTATAACTATCATAACATACGATGCTTCTCGTCGACTATCAGCCAAAAAACGACTGTTTTTCGACAATAGCCAGGATCGCGCATCATCGGCTTATATCGCTACGGGCGCTTTGATCGCCGGATGGTATTCGTAGCCCTCAAATGCAAAGTCTTCGAATTTGTAGTCGAAAATCGAGTCGGGCTTGCGCCGGATGACGAGCTTGGGCAGCGGCAGCGGCTCGCGGGAGAGCTGCAGCTTCACTTGCTCGAGATGATTGGCGTAAATATGGACGTCGCCGCCGGACCAGACGAATTCGCCGACTTCGAGACCGCATTGCTGCGCCACCATGTGAGTGAGTAGCGCGTACGAAGCGATATTAAACGGCAAGCCAAGGAACGTATCTACGGAACGCATCGTCAGCATGCACGAGAGTTTGCCCTCTGCCACGTAAAATTGAAAAACGAAGTGGCAAGGCGGAAGCTTCATCCGGTCGATCTCCGCGACGTTCCAGGCGCTGACGAGATGGCGGCGCGACTCGGGATTATGCTTGATGGACTCGACTACCTGCGCGATCTGGTCGATCGTGCGCCCGTCGGGCGTCTCCCAGGCGCGCCATTGCGAGCCGTAGACGGGACCGAGATCGCCGTTCTCGTCGGCCCACTCGTCCCAGATGGAGACGCCGTTCTCCTTGAGATAACGAATATTGGTGTCGCCGCTCAAAAACCACAGCAGCTCGTGTACGACGCTTTTCAAATGGATCCGCTTGGTCGTGACGAGGGGGAAGCCTTCCTGCAAATCGAACCTGAGCTGCCTGCCGAATACGCTGAGCGTACCGGTGCCCGTTCGGTCTCCTTTTTCCGTGCCGCGGTCCATAATATCCTGTAATAGGTCCAAGTAATTGCGCAAGAGACGTCTCACCTTTTCATTGTAGCGTTATTCCCGATTGTATCATTTGTCGCGTCCATCTGTCGACGAGTAGCGCTGGCCACGCCGCAGCTGACGCTGCTCGTAGCGGGCGAGGGCGCTCTCGTGAAGCAGCCGCTCCTCTTCGGTCTCGGGATAGACGCCGGGCACTGGCGCGGACTTGCCGTCCGCCCCGAGCCCCACGAACGTGCTGAAGGCAGTGACGGTCAGCCGCCGCTCGCCCGTGAACAAATCCTCCGCACGGACGACGCAGTAAATCTCCATGGAGCTGCGGTGCGTCCAGGTGACGCATGCTTCAAGCTCGAACGCCTCGCCTACTCGGATCGGCGACAAGAAGTCGAGGCTGTCCTGCGCGACCGTCACGACTGGCATATGGCAGTGCCGCATCGCCGCGATCGTCGCAATTTTATCGATATACTGCATAAGCGTGCCGCCGAACATCGTGCCATGGTAATTCGTATCGCCCGGGAACACCATTTCGGTCAGCACGGACCTGGATGCCGAGATCGGTTTGGGTGAAGCGGTCATCGTATGGATTTCCTCTTTTCTGCTGCCGTACGCGGTTATTAAAGCGTCGCCTCTTGCAGTCGTTGTTGTATCTCTTCATTATATCGCAAGCGCGCGCCGGACGCCCGGCGCATAAAAATAAGGCAGCCGCCAAGGGCTGCCTTATTTTCCGAAAAGCGAGTAGAGCATCGCGAGAAACGAATAGCGAACCTTTTTCCCGCGGATGCTTCCTTCCCTGAATTCATCTGCATTTACTGCTTCGTCCCGAAGCCCGAGCTCCCTGTATTCGGCCAGTTTTTCGAGCGTGTATTGAATGTCTAACATGCGGGTTCCTCCTCCGCTTTTCGCCTTGCCGCCAAGAGCGGCCGGCGTGCCTGGTTGATGTCTCCATTATGCGTTGTCCAAAAGAGGATAAAAAGCGTATAATGCAAGCAATGGATTTCCTCTTTTATCGGAACACGAACGAAAACATCAGGGAAGGAGCAGATTCGACTGCTGGCATCCGAACGGTATTTGACCCTATTCGAGCGTTTCGACGGCGGGCGCACGCTGGGCGAACCGATCGAGGCTACGCTCGAGGAACTCGCCGAGACGTTGTACTGCACGCCTCGCAACGCCAAACTGGTGCTTAAGAAGCTCGAGGAGGACGACCTGATCGCCTGGTTGCCCGGCCGTGGCCGCGGCAACCGCTCCCATATTGCATTCAAAGCGGACAAAGAGCCGTTCTTGTTCGATTTGGTTACCGCAAAGGCCGAACAAGGAGACTATCGCTTGTCGTTCGATCTGATCTCGAGCTTTGGCGCGGGCACGGAAGTCAAGGCACGGTTTATCGACTGGCTGAACGTGCGATTCGGTTATCAAAAGGAAACGGTAAGAGGGCGCATCGATTGCGATACGCTCCGGATTCCCGTCTACAGGCAAGTGCAAACGCTCGATCCCGGCTGCGCCAACTTTGCGTTCGACGGCCATTTGATGTACCACATCTTCGATCGGCTCGTCTCCTTTGACGAATCGCTCGGCCGGATCGTTCCGGGCATCGCGCATGCCTGGAGCTCCGATCCCGCCGGCACGGAATGGACTTTTTTTCTGCGTAAAGGCGTGCAATTTCACGATGGGCGCGAGCTGACGAGCGAGGACGTTGTTTTTACGTTTGAGCGGCTTCGGCAACCAGGCGTACCGAACAGCTGGATGATGCGCGCATTGGCGCGAATCGAGGCCCTAGGCAAGCGTACCGTGCGTTTTTCCCTTTCGCGGCCGAATCGCATTTTCGACCGGTTCCTGTGCGCTGCGGCCGCCTCCATTTTACCGCTCGACTTGTGCGGACTTGGCGAGTCGTACTGGCGTCTGCCGATCGGAACCGGCGCGTTCCGGCTTGTCACGCTATCCCCCCATCGGATCGAGCTCAGCGCCAACACGGCATACTACGCCGGGCGTCCGTTTCTTGATGTCGTGGATATCGTCATCATGCCCGAGGACTGCCGCGAGCGATCCACGATCGGGATGCCCTCGATTATGCGCGCGCCAAGCGGCGAGAACGAGGATGACGGTCTGGATCCCGTCATGGATTGGCAAGCGCTCGCGAGACTTTGCAACGGATGCACGATGATGACCTGGAATACGACCAAAGACGGCTGGCAGCAAAACGAAGCGTTCCGAAGAGCCGTCCGCCTGATGATCGATCCCGTGGCGATGCAGGCCGATCTTGGCGGCGAACGCGCGCTGCCCGCCTTCTGCATCCGCCCCGAGGACAGCCTGAAGTATATCGGGAAATCCGCCGGCGAGCCGCAGATCCGAGAAGCGCTCCGCGCTTCCGGCTACGACGGCAAGGCGCTTCGGCTTGTCGTGCACGAGAAATACGAGCTGGACGGAAAATGGATCGCGGCGCGGCTCGAACGATATGGCGTGCATGTCGATCTGTTCGCGGCCGATTGGGTGCAATCTGCGGACCCGGCAATTATCGCGAGCGGCGACTTCACGGTATCCGGCATCGTACTCGCCGAAGACGAAGTGTGCGAGATCGATCTGTATGAACATGAAGCTTGCATGACCAGCGCCTATTTGAATGCTTCACTCAAGAGTTGGATCGTCGAGCGGATCGATCGGGCGCTTGCCGCATTCAGCGCGGAGGAACGCCGCAGCCATATGCGGGAGATCGAAAACCGGCTTCGCGACGAATGTTATCTCGTATTTCTTCATCATCGCCGGCTGAGCACGCAAATGCATCCTTCCGTCAGAGGCGCCAGCTTTAGCCCGCAGGGCTGGATCGATTTTAAGCAGATCTGGCTGGAGAAAATCGTTTAAACGCCTATCAACGCAAAAAGAGGAAAGCGTCCGATAACTCTCGGCGCTTTCCTCTTTTATATGAAAAAGCTTATTTCTTAGGCGCGATCGTATGGATCGGGTGACCCATAGCAAGCTCTGCCGCATCCATCGTAATCTCGCCCAGCGTCGGGTGAGCGTGGATCGTCAGCGCGATGTCTTCGATCGTAGCGCCCATCTCGATCGCGAGACCCAGCTCGGCGATCATGTTGGACGCTTCGACGCCGGCGATCTGCGCGCCGACGACAAGGCCCGTGTCGACTTCGGAGATCAGCTTCAGGAAGCCGTCGGCGCCGCCCAGCGTAACCGCACGGCCGTTGCCGCCGAACGGGAACTTGCTGGACTTCACGTTCAGGCCTTTATCCTTCGCTTCCTTCTCGGTGTAACCGACGCTTGCGCATTCCGGATCGGAGAACGCGACGGCAGGGATGCACTTGTAGTCGACCTTGGAAGGCAGACCTGCGATTGCTTCGGCGGCTACCTTCGCTTCGTAGGAAGCTTTGTGCGCCAGTGCAGCGCCGGGCACGATGTCGCCGATCGCGAAAATGTGCTTGATGTTCGTACGGCATTGGTCGTCGACTTCGATCAGGCCGCGGTCGGTCGTCTTGATGCCGATCAGGTCGAGGCCCAGCTCGCCGTCGGTGTTCGGACGGCGGCCGACTGTGACGAGCAGGTAGTCCGCGGTGACGGTCTTCTGTTCGCCGCCGACTTCGTACGTCACGGTGACGTCCTTATCGGACTGCTCTGCGCCCTTGGCGAGCGCGCCGTTGACGATCTCGACCTTGTTCTTCTTAAGCTTCTTGACGACGAGGTTGCTCATGTCCTTGTCGAAACCAGGCATGATCGTATCCGCGCCCTCGAGGATCGTAACTTCGGTTCCGAACTTGGCGTACATCTGGCCGAGCTCGATGCCGATGTAGCCGCCGCCGATGATGACCAGGCTCTTCGGTACTTCAGGCAGCGACAGCGCTTCGGTCGACGACAGGATCCGTCCGCCGAACGGGAACGGCTTCAGCTCGATCGGGCGTGAGCCCGTCGCGATGATGCAGTTCTTGAAACGATAGCGAGGCGCTTCTTGGTCGTTGAACAGACGCGCTTCGTTTTCGTTGATGAACATGACTTCGCCCTGGAACATTTGAACCTTGTTTGCCTTGAGCAGCATCTCGACGCCGCTCGTCATCTTATTGACGACGGAGCTCTTGTACTCCTGCACCTTGCCGAAGTCGACCTTGACGTTCTCGGCGGACAGACCGTACTCCTCGGCATGCAGCATGGATTCGTAGTGATGCGCGGAGTTGATCAGCGCCTTGGAAGGGATACAGCCGACGTTCAGACAGACGCCGCCGAACTTGCCCTTGTCCGCGATGATGACCTTCTGGCCCAGTTGTGCCGCGCGGATGGCCGCGACGTATCCGCCGGGGCCTGCGCCGATTACTAATGTGTCGATGTCCAGAGAAGCGTCTCCTACTACCATCGATTACACCTCCATGACGAGCAGCTCAGGATCGCTAAGCAGCTGTTTAATGTAGTTAACGAATTGTTGCGCGGTAGCGCCGTCGACGATGCGGTGGTCGAAGCTCAGGCTGAGCGCCATGACCGAAGCGGGCACGATCTCGCCGTTTTTGATAACCGGCTTCTGATCGATGCGGCCTACGCCCAGGATCGCGGATTCAGGGAAGTTGATGACCGGCGTGAAGAACAGGCCGCCAGCCGAACCGATATTGGTAATCGAGATCGTGCTGCCTCTCAGCTCGCCAGCGCCCAGCTTGCCGTCGCGGCCGCGGGTCGCCAGATCCTTGATTTCCTTGGCGATATTCCAGATGTTCTTGCGGTCGGCGTCAAAGACGACCGGGACGAGCAGACCGTTGTCCGTGTCGGTGGCGATGCCGATGTTGTAGTACTTCTTAAAGACGATCTCGTTCGCGGCTTCGTCGATCATCGCGTTCATGACCGGGAACTCGCGTACGGCGGCGACGAGCGCCTTGACGATGAACGGCAGGTACGTCAGCTTGACGCCCTTCTTCTCCGCGAATGCCTTGGAACGGTTGCGCAGCGCGACGAGCGCGGTGACGTCCACTTCGTCCATCAGCGTGACGTGCGGCGCCGTATAAACGGACTTGACCATCGCGTTCGCGATCGCCTTGCGGATGCCCTTGAACGGTACGCGCTCTTCGACGCCCGGACCGGATTGCGCGGCGCGAGCGGCAGGCGCGGCAGCCGGAGTCGCAGCAGGCGCTGCGTCGGCGGATGCGGCTTCGCTCTTCGCGGGCGCTCCGCCTTCGGCAAAGCCGGCGACGTCCTCGCGGGTGATGCGGCCGTTCTTGCCGCTGCCGGACACGTCCGCGATGGCGACGCCCTTCTCGCGGGCAAACTTGCGCACGCTTGGCGTAGCCAGCACGAGCGCGGCGTCCTTGGCTGCAGGCGCAGGCGCTGCAGCTTCGGAAGGCTTGGCGCCTTCGGTTGCGGTATCTTGAGCCGGCGCCTGGGCTGGCTGACCCTTCAGGTCTGCGCCGCCTTGCGCGGAAGCGGCTTCGCCGCTGTGGCCGGAAGGCTCGGCGCCGTGGCCGCCGTCAGCCTGCTCGGGCAGCTCGCCTTCGGCATCGATGATGGCGACGACTTCGCCGACGCGCATCGTCTGCCCGTCTTTGCCGAACACTTCAAGCACCTTGCCGTTGACCGGGCAAGGCACTTCCATGATGGCTTTGTCGTTCTGGACTTCCATCAGAATATCTTCGTCGGTCACGGCTTGTCCGGCGGCGATGTGCATTTTGACGATCTCGCCTTCGTGCAGACCCTCGCCGAGCTCCGGGAACCGGTATTCAAATCTAGCCATGCGCTATCCCTCCTTCACTTTAGAACTGAAGCGTTTGGTTGGCGGCCTTCACGATGCGTGCAGGCGTCGGCAGCCAGGCGTCCTCGATCAGCGCGAACGGATAAACCGTATCCGGACCCGCGACGCGGAGCACAGGAGCCTCCAGGTGAAGAATCGCCTTTTCGTTGATTTGCGCGATGATCTCGGCGGCGGCGCCGGAGGTCTTCTGCGCTTCTTGGACGACGATCGCGCGGTTCGTCTTCTGGATGGAAGCGACGATCGTATCGATATCGAGCGGCACGAGCGTGCGCAAGTCGATAACTTCGGCGGACACGCCGTTTTTAGCGAGCTCGTCGGCTGCCTTGATCGCGGTGTGCACCATCAGGCCGTAGGCGATGATCGTAATATCCTTACCCTCGCGAACGATGTTCGCCTTGCCGAGCGGAACCGTGTACTCACCTTCGGGCACTTCGTCCTTGAACGCGCGGTACAGGTTAAGATGCTCCATGAAAAATACCGGATCGTTGTCGCGGATCGCGGAGATCATCAAGCCCTTGGCGTCTGCCGGATTCGAAGGCACGACAACCTTGATGCCCGGCGTCTGGATCGCCAGGCCTTCGAGCGAATCGGTGTGCAGCTCGGCCGCCTTGACGCCGCCGCCGAACGGCGTGCGGAAGACGATCGGCGCGTTGTAGCGGCCGCCGGAACGGTAACGCAAACGAGCGGCCTGCACGAACATTTGGTCGAGCGCCTCATATATAAAGCCTACGAATTGAATCTCGGCGATCGGGCGGAAGCCTTGCGTAGCAAGTCCGACCGCGAGGCCGCCGATCGCGGATTCGGCCAGCGGCGTATCGAATACGCGCTGCTCGCCGAACTCGGCTTGGAGACCCTCCGTCGCGCGGAAGACGCCGCCGACCTTGCCGACGTCTTCGCCGAAGAGCAGGACGCCCGGGTCGCGCTTCAGTTCGACGCGCAACGCGTCCTTGATCGCTTCAATCATGTTCATTTGCGCCATTGGAATTTGTTCTCTCCCATCTAGAGGATGACGGCCGCGAAAAAAGCGGCTGTACCGTATATATTGAACGGACCGGCATAAAGCGAGCCCGTACCGGGGGCGCCGGACGAAGTACCGTCCGCGCGCTTCCGCGGATATCTTTTATAACGTTTTAGAACTCGGCTTTTTGCTCTTCGAGATGCGGAGGCGTCGTCTCGAACATCGAGTCGATCAGCCCCGCGACCGTCATCTTCTCGGTCTGCTCGGCCTTCTTGATATGCTCGTTGACCGTAGCCTTGGCTTCTTCCTTGACGCGAGCCGTGTCCTCTTCCGACCACAGGCCCTTCGATTCAAGGTACTTGCCAAAGCGTACGAGCGGATCGCGAAGCGCCCACTCCTGCTCTTCTTCCTTCGTGCGGTACTTGGTCGCATCGTCGGACATCGAGTGCGGACGGAAACGATAAGTGACGGCTTCGATTAGCGTCGCGCCGCCGCCTTCGCGGGCGATCTCGGCAGCTTCCTGCACGGCGGAGATGACAGCCAATACGTCCATGCCGTCGATCTTCACGCCGCGGATGCCCGCTGCGAGCGCCTTGTGCGCGATCGACTGCGCAGCCGTCTGCTTGGCGAACGGCGTCGTGATCGCATAGCCGTTATTTTGCACGAAGTAAATGACCGGCAGCTTGAACGAGCCGGCAAAGTTCATGCCCTCGTAGAAGTCGCCTTCGGAGGAGCCGCCGTCGCCGGTGTAAGTAATGGCAACGCGCTTTTCGTTCTTGAGCTTGAAGCCCATCGCGACGCCCGTCGCGTGCAAAATCTGCGCGCCGATGATGATCTGCGGCATCAGCACGTTGACGCCTTCCGGAATCTGGCCGCCGTGCTGGTGGCCGCGGGAGTACAGGAACGCCTGATACAGCGGCAAGCCGTGCCAGACGAGCTGCGGCATGTCGCGGTAGCCCGGGCATACGAAGTCTTCCTTGGTCAGCGCGTATTCGCTGCCGACCATCGTACCTTCCTGGCCGGATACCGGCGCATAGAAGCCCAGGCGTCCTTGACGGCCCAGGTTAACCGCGCGGTCGTCCCAAGTACGGGTAAATACCATGCGGTACATAATTTCCTTTAATTGCTCGTCGGTCAGGTTAGGCATTGCTGCCGCATTGACGACTTCGCCTTCGGGGGACAATACCTGAAGCGGCGTGACGTCTTCCGAATGCACGATATGTGCTGCTTGCTGCTCCGGCTTGGCCGGTGCGTCCAAAGAACCTTTGCTCATTGTTACATCTCCTCGTCATGAATTGTGGAAGAGGGGTTTCTGTTATAGAATTATTATATAGCTGCCCTAGTGGTTTGGTCAAAGCAAAAAAGGCATATTTATTGAATTCTTCACGCTTGAAAGCGCACAATGTTTCTAGTACAGTTTCAATTTTATTGTATAACACATTAATACAAATCCCGATCCGCCGTCCTTAAAATGGCAGGCGCGGCAACGAACATTCCTATGTTTTGCCCATGCCGGGGCGCCGTCATACCCGAATCGCGTACAAGAAAGGAACGATGTCCAATGTCAGAGTCGCCCGTCCGCAGAACCGTCGTCAAACATGTAGTTCCCAGCAATTACCTGCAAGCCGGCGAACGCGCAGTCCGTTTCTATTTACCCCCAGGGTACCAGGAGTGGCTCAGCTATCCGGTTATTTATTGCCAGGACGGCGAAGATTTTTTCAATTTCGGCAGAATCGCCACCATCTCCCATGGACTCATACTCGAGGAGAGCTGGGAACCGTTCATCATCGCGGCCGTCGACGTCGATAAATCGGTCCGGACCGAGGAGTATTTGCCGGGCAGCGGACGGCATGAAGCCTACTTGAACTTTTGGGCGCACGAGCTCGTTCCTTTCGTTGAGAATACGTTCGCCGCCCGCTCCTCCGCAGACGCGCGACTGCTTGCCGGCGACTCGCTCGGAGCGACCGTCTCGATGTCGATCGCCCTGCGGCGCCCTGATTTGTTTAACCGCCTTCTGTCTTTGTCCGGCGCGTATTACGGCGCTTCGATTGCACAGATGAAGGAAGCCGACGATTTGTCCTGGCTGTCCGCCTGGATGACCGTCGGCCTGCAGGAGACCGCCTATGAGACCGAACGCGGCGTACACAACTTCGTCGAACTGAACCGCGCGGCGAAGCGAATCCTCGAAGACAAGGGCGCTTACGTCGATTACCGGGAAAAAGACGGCGAGCATAAGTGGGGCTTTTGGCAGAAGGAGCTCCCGGAGGCGCTGGGCGCGTTCCTCGGGCCGAAGGCGCATATGTAACAAAAAGGCAGTCGTTGAAGTCATGGATCACATGACTTCAACGACTGCCTTTTTTGAATACACATTTGTGTTGAAATGGGCTTTATCCTCCACTTTAATTTATTTTAATTTTTTTCCATTTCTGTATTGACTCGTTTTTTTTCTCGTGATAAATTCTCTTCGTTACAATTTACCTTTTTTTATATATTTCAAGTAATTATTTCAAACACAAGGAGGTGCCATTGCATTACGATCAACGTTTACGCGAATTAAAAACATTCATTTTCATGAAGGAGGATACTGACGTTGTTTAAAGCCAAAAATTTCAAAGTTGTTCACGTAGCAGTTTTTATGTTTGTGCTTTTCTTTACATTTGCTTCGTATGCTTTAGCGTACAACAATTATGACAATCACAGTTGCAAATGGGCATCGCCAGGCACAATAAAATACAAGTTTATCAGCACCACACCAACCGACTATAAAACTATATTTGCAACTGCAGTCGTGCGGTTTAATGCTGAGGGAACGAATGCGAACATGTCGTTGGATTATAGTGAAACAACACCAAATACCTTTGGAATATATAATGAAGACTCCAACACAATGGGGACCACATCTTACACATGCACTTTAATTTTCGGATCAACAATCAATAGTTCAGATTCGGGATTGAATAACTTGTATTTCTATAATAACCCTTATAGAAAAGATGAGCTTCAAATTAAAGTGGCACTCCATGAATTGGGACATTTCCAAGCTCTTGGACATTCATCTGTAACGCCAGCCGTTATGCAGTCTGGAATACTTTATTATCAATATCCTCAAACCGACGATGTAAGTGGTTTAAATTCTCTATACCCATAAAAACACATAAAATACCATACCCATCCAAAAAAAGGAGAGACAGAATAAATGACATATCGTTACCGCAGCTTGGGTCTGACTGCATTGGTTGCGATCGTCCTCGCCACAGTATTGTTCTATGGTCTGTCTTACATGAATAACCGAACGCATACAGATCAGGATGAGGCTATAGCAACCAATATTGAAGTCGCAATCTTAAATGCGCCTCTCGTTATTACCGGAAAGGTAATAGACGGCAAAGGAGAACCGCGAAATCTGAGACGAGACGTGTCTGATCCGACTAAAGAAAATCAAGAGGTTGTTGTCCCGGGAACAGACTATCGTGTCCTCGTATCTAAAGTGTTAAAGGGAGAGTTAATGGCTGGAGATGAGATTAAGATCGCAATAGGTGGTGGAAATTACAGAAATGCGAAAGCCCCCTTGCGAGCAACTTTGGTTGCAGGCGAGGAATACATTTTTACTATCGCGCAAAGCGGCGCAGGCGGTCCGAACTACTATGGGATTATCGAACCTTTTATCTATCAGTTAAAAGAAGGACGTATTATTGCCGTGAGCAACATCGAGAAGTACAAAAACGCTTTTCAAGAAACCGCGATGAGCGAAGAGGAATTTTACAGTAAATTCAAGTGAATGAAGGAAGCCGAGACGATGCGCCTCGGCTTCCTTCATTCTGCTTAAGGTGCAGTCATCCTCTTACTTTGCGGCCGCGCTCACTTTGCCGGTCTCCAACAAATGCGCAAGCAGTCTGTCGCTCGCTTCACTGATCAACTCGTACGTCTCTTCAAAATTCCCGGTATAGTAAGGGTCCGGCACATCGGCGAGACGCGAGCCCGGCACGAACGACAGGAAGCGTACGACTTCCGCTATCGACTCGTTCCCAAGCGCTTCGCGAATCGCCGCAACGTTGCTCTCGTCCATCGCGACGAGCAGATCGAAGCGTTCGCCGTCTGACGGCTGTATCCCCCGCGCCAGCATGCCCTCATAGGAAATGCCTTGACCGTCCAAAATGCGCCGCGTCCCTTCGTGCGGCGGCTTGCCCAGGTGCCAATCGCCGGTGCCGCATGAGTCGATCTCGATCGATCCCGCGAACCCCGCTTTCTCTACCCGGTCCCGGAATACCGCCTCCGCCATCGGCGAGCGGCAAATGTTGCCAAGACAAACGAACAATACGCGATACATGGCTTACATTCCCTTCCTTTCTTCAGCAGCCGGCCCTTCATATCCGCCGTATGCCAGCAGCTTCCGCCGCGGCAGCCGCCATTTATAATGAACGGACAGCATCCGCATCGCAACCGTCGCCGCGAAAAGCGCGAGCAGCGCCCAAGCGATCTTGATCGGTCCGATTCCGACGGCCAGTCCAGCGAGCAGCGCCCATACCGCATAGATCTCGTCGCGGAGCACGAGCGGCTTGCGCCCGGCCATAATATCGCGGATCATCCCGCCGCCGATGCCTGTCATCATCGCGGCGACCATGACGGCGCTGACGGGCAAATGAGCTTCCACGGCATACAGCGCGCCTTGAATGGCGAATGCGGCCAAGCCGATGGCGTCGAAAAACGCTTCGCTTCTTTTCCAATGATAAATCCATGCGGTCGGCAGCACGAACACGATAACGATCGAAAATACCGCCGTTTTAAGCAGTAGCCCCTGGCTCCAGAGCGTCGTAACGGGTACGCCGATAAGCAGATTGCGCACGATCCCGCCGCCGAACGCGGTCACGAGTCCGAGCACGAATACCCCCAGCATGTCGTAATGCTCCTCCATCGCGACGATCGCGCCGCTCACGGCAAAAGCGATGGTGCCGATGATGCTGAACCATTCAAATACGTCCAAACTCAAAACGATAACCCCCGGCCGTTTCTCATAGTGGAGGCGGCGCCGCGCATCGAAAACAGTGAACCGCCTCATATATTGTATCGGCAACCGCGTACGGGCCGCAACGGAGAATTTGAACCAAAAGAGAGAGCTTCCGTCGCATCTCGGCGCAACTGCCGTTATACTTAATAAAAACGCGGTCCAAGCCGCAAATGACCTGCAGGAGGAAACAACCCTTGTCACAGCAATCTTCGTCACGACGCGCCGTCATCTATACGGGAGGCAGCCTTGGGCCATGGAGCCTATCGCTTGCTCAGCCGGACGACTACCTCATCGGCGCGGACAAAGGCGCCTATTATCTCATACAGAACGGAATCTCGCCTCATCTGGCGCTCGGAGACTTCGACTCGGTGGACGCGGATGCGCTTGCAAAAATACGCGCCGAAGCGGCCGAGACGGCCGAGTACGACGCGGTGGACAAGGACTGGTCCGACACCGAGCTCGCGCTTCGGGAAGCGCTGGCACGCGGCTATCGGGATATCGTTATCGCAGGCGGACTCGGCTCCCGGTTCGATCACAGCCTGGCCAATGTCCAGCTCCTCGCCGTCGCGGCTGAAGCAGGTGCAGCGGCCTTGCTCGTGGACGACCATAACGAGATCCGCCTCTTGACCGAAGCGGCTCGTCTGCCCGCGGATGACCGCTACCTTTATGTATCCCTGCTGCCGCTCACGTCGGAGGTGACGGGCGTAACCTTGACCGGGTTTGCTTATCCGCTGCAGGATGCCACGCTGCGTCAGGGCATGTCTCTGGGCGTCAGCAATCTGCTGTCGGCGGACGAAGGCTTCATCTCGCTTCGGAGCGGGTCCCTGCTCGTCATCCGCAGCAGAGACTAGGCCTGAAGCCAAATCGGTTGAGAGGCGTATGCTCGGTTAGCGGCGGACACGATCGGCTCGGCTACGAGTCGATCCGCATCAGCATCTCTTCGAGCAACCGCACGCGGGCCAGCGAAGCCCTCAGAAGTCCAAGCCCGATGTCCGGATACAAACGGATAAGTCGGGTAAGCGCCTCACGCTGCAAACCGAGCGCCCGCACGTCGCCGAGCAGCGCATGCGCCGACACGGTCGAAGCCGATTCGTCCAGCGCTGACGTGGCGCCGCACACCTCGCCTGCTCCGAGCACGCCGAGCGTCGCTTCAAGCCCTGCGGCCGTAACGCTCGTCAGCTCAACGTTGCCGTCCACGATGACATAGAGCGCATCGCTGGCAGCGCCCCGAAGCAGCAGCGCCTCGCCGTCCTCGAATACGCGCTCCGTAGCGATGCCGGCGATTAATCCAAGCTCCTCCAGCGTCAGGTCCGCGAAGAACGGCACATTTTTCAAATAGATGACTTTTCCGAGCCTGCCGAGCGCCCCTTGTGCTTCCATTTGACCGCCACGCTCCCTTCCCGCTTCCGCCGCCATTTCCGGCCACCAATCGTCTTCCGAGCGCGACGCGTGATCGAGCGCCAGCCGTGCCGCCTCCGTCGTCACCGACAGTTGTCCCAGGCTAGCATAGTCAGTCTGCAGAACGACTGCAAGCCGCTGCGCGAGCCTGCGGTCGCCCGCACCTTCGGCGAGCACCTCGAGCCCGCTGCTCCTTGTCTCATCGTCGGGATCGTCCAGCGCGCGCCGGATCGAAGCGACGACCTGCTCGTCGGTCAGCCGCACGAGCAAAGACCAGACGCCTTCGAGTACCCGTTGGCGTTGTCCGTTGAAGCGCAGCGTCGCAAGCTCGGCCAGCTCCTCTCTCCCTACCGCGCGAAACGCCGACGCATAACCCGCCACCTTGTCCAGCTCGCCCATCCGCCGAAGCGCCTCGTCCGTCAACCTCCCTCGGATGTCTTCCTCGGGCAGCAACGCGGCGAGCGCCCCGATCGCGACGCGCCATGTCTGCGCATGCGCGCCCGACAATGCCGCGAGCAGCGGCTGGATCGAACGATCGCCCATGTCGATCAGCGCTTGCTCGGTGACGACCAGCAGCTCCTGATCTCCGGCAGGCAGACGCTCCAGTAATTGCAAAACGACATGCGCCGCACCCAGCTTGCCGAGGCAAGCCGTTGCCGCGAGCCGAACCGCCGGATGCGTGTCCTGCAGCAGCCGCTCGACCGATTCCCCGAACCGCGCAAGCCTTAACTCGGCCACGACGCCGCATACGTGGGCAGCGGGTTCGCCGCCTTGGCCGAGCAGCCGCTCGATCGCCTCGAAGCATGCCTCGTAGCTCGACTCGCTCTCCAGCGCATACATCGCCTTGACCGCCTCGGCGACGACCGCCGGATGCGGATCCAGCAGCTTCACGCGCAGAAAGAAAAACGCCTGCGAAGACAGATGCTTCATCTGCGCCATCTGCCGCACGCCCTCCGCCCGAACGGCCGGCTCCTCGTCCTCCAGCACGGCACCGATCCGCACGAGCGCCTGCAGATCGGCCGCGGTCAGCTTCATAGCCCTTAACGCTGCCGTTCGCACGCCGGGACTGGCATCGGCGAGAAGAGCGAGAAGCTCTGGCAAATAACGTTCGTCCTGCGTACGGCCGACGATATCCGCAGCGATCTGCCGAACGCCCTCTTGCTCGTCCCGAAGCAGCGTCAGCACGGCGCCCATCGCCTTCGTATTGCTGAAAAATTCGCGGTACGATTCCATCAGCTCCCGATCGTCCAGACCGATCGTCTGGACGCCTCGGACCAGCTCCCGCATGTATAGACGCCGTACCGTCCAGGCGAGCGCCGTCAGCAGCAGCGCAGCGCCAGCCCCGACAGCAGCCAACACCGGAAAACTAAGGCCGGCAGCCTTGTGAAGCGACTGAAGCCCTGCGCCGAGCAGGATGCCGAAGAAGGAAGCGAGCCCCTGCGCCGCATACCGGTAGCCGTCCCGATGCTGCATCGGCAGCGTCTTGTAATACAACTGATAAGAAGGCTCAGCCGAATAGAAAATTAATACGTTCGTAAGCATGTAGGCGCCCGCGGCGGCCATGACGGCCGCTGCCGCACTTCCGAGGAGCACAGACGCAAGGCCGAATGCCGCCGCATATGCCCCCGAGATCGCCACGAGCATCCCGCTCGCGCCGAACCAGGCGACGAGCTTGCCGGATACGAGCTGTACGGCGAACGCCAGCAAGAAGAGCAGCGTCGAAACGATGCCGAACATGCGCGCGAACTGCTGCTCGTCAGGATAAGCGGCATGCGCCGTATTCAAAAATAAAAACTCCGCCAAGTAATACAGAGCGGGCATGAGCGTCATAAGTCCCATCACGCTGAGCAAAAACGGAGAGCGGAACGTGCGCTTCATATAATCGAAAGAAGACACGCTCTCTTCCTCGGTCGTAGCCTGGGCCTTCAGTGCAAGCGGCACTAAGTACTGCACGATCGCTTTGCGGTAGTTGAAGGAAGCCGCGATCAGCAGCAGCGGGCCGAGTCCGTAAACCAATTCCGCGCCAAGCGGACTGAGCGCCTGCGTAAGCAGACCGCCTGCCGCGCCTCCGAGCGTCGCGCCCGAGACAAAAAGCGGCATGAGCCGCTTGGCTTGCTGCGTCGGGCACACGTCGACGGCAAGGCTCCACAGGAGCACCGTCTGCTGGCGTACGACAAAGCTGGAAGTGAGGAAAAGGACAGGATAAAACCATCGGGCGTCCAAATTCGCCAGCTTAAGCGCCGCGAGTACGCCCGTATCCGCGAGCAGAATCGCCGCCATGACGGCATACATCGTTTTCATGAGCGCCGGCTTGGACAGCTTCATGGCCAGCCAGCTCATGAACCACGCTTCGAGCGGCAATATAAAAGCTTCTCCTGTATATAAGTATGGCAGGTACTCGCTACCGAACCGCTGGCTGAACAAAGTAATGAAGCCGTTATAAGTTAGCGCTTCGGCGATGCCGCATACGAGAAAAATCGGGGTCATCAGCCGCAGCTTGCGCCTGTCCTCCGCACGAACGCCCAATCTGCCGAGGGCCCCAGCCATATTCATGCCTGTCACTTCTTTCTACTGTTGCATCTCCGAGAGACGCGGCTTGCGCAGGTCCAAATAATAGACCAGCCTGTCCTCGCCGTCAAAGTAATAATCCGGCAGCCGTCCGTTGAGCGTGAAGCCCAGCCGATCGAACAAACGCCTCACGCCGGCGTATACCGGCAAATCGCAAGTGTATGTAACCAAATAACGAGCCCCTTGCTCGCGCAAATATTCAAGCATGGCTCCCGCCAAGCGCAGAGCCGCGCCGCCGCGCCGATAATCTTTGCGAACGACAAGATAGTCCCAGGTATAGCCGCCCGTACGCTGTTCGTTGGGCGCAACGCCCGTAACGGCGACGATCTCGCCGGCACCGTCCGTCATATACCAATAGACGGTCTTGCCCTCCAGCGCCAAATAAGGCAGCGTGCGAAAATGCTCTTCTTCGCCGGGCGTCGGTCGCTCGTCGTCGAAAGCCTGCGGAGAGATCAGGAACGCGACGACCGCGTCCGCAGCCCCTCGCGAATCGACGCGGCGAACGGCCAACTCAACAATTGCCAATTTAAACCCTCCGCTTCTAGGCTTCGATCATCCTTGGCGCAGCGATCCGCCGCGCGCCAATCCCCTGCGCCGCGTCATACGGCGAGCGTGCCGTTCCAGCCGGCGCCCGCGCCCTTCTGATAATATTCGTCGCACAAGTAGAAGTAGAGCTTGGCGGCTCTGTCCATCCGGTTTTGCTTGATGACTTCGACAAATGTCTCTCGGGCGTCGTAGAATCGTCCTGCCTGGCACAGCGCCAGTCCGCGCTCGAACAAGACTTTCGTCCGTTCCTTGGCCGCGCGCTGCTGCTCCGGGTCGCCCTCGAACACGTCGATCAGCTCCATTGCCTCGTCGCTGCTCTCCAGCCGGATCCGGCCGAGAGAGCGATGCATGAACCGCTCCGGCGAACGCAGCTGCTCGTAATAATCGCGCGTGACGACGATACAGCATCCGACGATCTCCGAGATCTGCTCGAGCATCGTCGTGCGCTGGACGTCGTCGGAAATGACATTGCCCTCCCAGCGGCGCTCCTCGCCGATGATGCCGAGCATGAGCGGCCCTTTGTGAATCGCGATGCCGATGTCGACCGTCGCGTAGCCGGAGCTGCGCCGATGCTGATTGTAAACCAACAGCTCGCGGCGGATCGCCACGGCCGCCCGGATCGCCTCCTCCGCATAGCCGGGAAACAGCGCCATAAAGCCTGCGCCCAGGTATTTGCTGATCAGACCGTCCTCCTGACGGACGATCGGCCCGAAGCGCCGGAGAAACGAGTTCATGAAGTCGAAGTTTTCCTTCGGACTTAGCGTTTTAGACAGCTGCCTGAATTCGCGAAGGTTAGCGACCATGACCGCCATGTTCTTTTGAATCTGGTCTCCGAGCCGGATGTCGAGAATGCCCTTTTTGCCGAGCGAGTTAAAAAATTGCTGCGGCACGAATCGGTAAGACGCCTCGCTGAAAGATGTAATGTCGGCAATATGCTGCCGTATGTAGCGGGCCATCCGGTTGAACTGCTCGCCGAGATCGCCGACCTCGTCGCGGTTGCGCAGCTTGACCTCGGTGTCCCAGTCTCCGTTCGCCATCGCCATGACGCTTCTCCTCAGCTTTCGGATCGGCGATAGCAGCACGAACGTCGCGATCATGACGAGCACGACCAATCCGCCCGTAATCATAAGAATATTTTCAATGATGTTGTAATAGATCTTGCGGTTCTCGCGATGAAGCACGCTAAGGTCCCGCCCGGTCTCGTAAACGCCGACGATCTGGCCGGCGCTGTCGTAGACCGGACCGATGGCATACAGCCATTTGCCGTCGGCGTCCTCCCATTGTCCGGTGCGCACGACGCCTTGACTGAGCACGTCCGAGTTGACCTCGTTCTTCTCGAACGGCTTAAACATGTTGACGCCGTCGTCGTCGTCCATGACGATATAAATCTGATCGCCTTCGTATTTGTACAAGGTGCTGTACAAGCCTTGCCGCTGCTCGCTGTCCTCGCCTTCGAACAGGAAATTCATTTTTGCGCGAATGGCCATATAATCCTCGTTGCGATAATCGGAGGGGGAATGCAGCCTTGCAAGACGGTCGCCGTCGATCAGATTCTGGCCGTTGCGTGCGAGGAGCGCCAGCTCGCGCTGCATCTGCGTCTCCATCCGCGCGGAGAAGCTGTTGTATATGAAATTCGAGAGAAGGATCATCGCGATCAGGATGGCGGGTACGGTTGCGAGAACTTGCTTTAGAAAAAGAGACGAACGCCGTTCAAGGACGTGAATATGGAAGAATCGAACGGAAAACACGAGCAGCAGCAAGCCGAGCCAAAAGACGGCCCATAGCAGGCGGCGGTCCCACAACGTCTTGCCGTCGAAGCCGACCTTCGAGATTTGGCCCGCGGGCGCGAAGTCTGCCGACATCAGCAAGATCCGATCGTTAAGGACAATCGCGAAGCCCGTCGGCGTTTGCTTGATGTCCATGATTTCGTAGCTGTCCAGCCCCGGCGCGATACGCTGCAGCGCGGCATCGTCCAGCACCGTCTCGGTTCCGGCAGGCGCAAGCGGGTCGAACGTCGTCACCGCATTGACGAGCCGGTCGACGAACATGAGCGAGCCGTCCGTACGGAGCATGACAAGCTCGGGGAAATTTTTAGCGTCGCTTGCCCTCGTCGTGCTCGGATAGAGCTTGGTGCTGACGCCTTCCGGGGATACCTGGTAGATGCTCCCCCTGCGCGTCGTATAATAGATTTGTCCGGGTTCCGTGCCCGTAATCTCCGACAAATAGCGATCCTTGGGCAGCGTGAACGCAAATACGGTCTCCGGCGCGTTCTCGGGCAGTACGATGCGCTTCAATTGCAGCTTGTCGGCATCCGCCTCGTAGAAAAACAGCGCGCCGCCCGACAGCTGCAAGCCTTCGATGTGTCCGATCCGCTTGCTCGTACCGTCTCCTTTGCGCTCGTAGAGCACATGGCCTGCCTTCCCGCTGCGGTCGTAACGGACGATGCGCTCGCTTTGCACGTATAAACCGTACGAGTCCAAAACAGTGACCAACGCGTAAATGCGGCCGTCCTCGTCCGCTACCGCTTCATTAAAGTCGACTCGCGCGCCGCGTTCGGCAGGCGAATAAGTCATCTGCCCCAATAGCGTCCCGTCCGCGCCGAGTCGCTTGATCTTCTGCTTGGAATCGCTCACCACCGCAAGCGAGCCGTCACCGCCGGCAGCCGCCAGCGACAAGTTTTGCAGATTATCGGACGACTTCCACGGCGCCGCGCTCCGGTCTACGCGTTCCGCAAGCACGAAGCCGGACCATCCGGACATAATAAGTGAAGCCAACAACAGCAGTACAGCAAGTTTTTTCATCGAAGATCGGCGCCCGCCTTTGTATGCGACTGTTCTTTTTCCATATGAACTTACGACATTTTCTAACTATTTTCATCGTACTACAAGTTCTTCCTTAATTCACCCCCTTACAACTCAAAATGACAGATTTCGAGAATTGAGTTACTATGAATATAGCGTTGACAGCTTCCACCATTTTTCTTAAAGAGAGCGTGAACCGGGCGTGGGACAACTAGTGTGCGGCGGAGCATCGATGCAATGCTCGTTTGGGGCTGCCCCTTCTGTATTAAATGTGCTTCCGGCCAATCGGACGATGACCGCCATGCCGATCGCCAACATCATGGATAACAAGCCTTTCGTGAACATCATGCCGTTCGGAATGTGCAATTCAATGGCCAACCCCATCGTCGCTTCCGCGACTGCCGCGGCGCTAGGCGTCCTGACGCCGATGCCCTGCACGCCGATGACGGCCGCGCCTTGGGCGCCGGGCGCGCCGACCGTGATGGTCGGCAACATGCCGGCCTTGAACAACTCCTCCAAGTGCATGTGCAGCTACGGCGGCGTCATCCAGTTAACCTCGCCAGGACAATTTACGATACAGGTGCCCTAACTATGATCGAGACGATTCTTAAGCCGTTTATCAAGCCGATCCAACGTAAGATCATGCGGCCAATCAAGCAGTCCGCGAAGCTGCCCAAGATGCTGCTCAAATGGCTCATCCAATGGGCGAGGAGCGTGCTCGGCAGCGGACTGCGTTCGCTGGACAATTATTGGAAGATCGGCAGCTACTATATCGCCAAAAAACTCGTCGTACTGATCGTGCTTATCGGCCTCGCGATCGCCTACTTCGGGTTCATTAATCCGCCTGCGTTCGTCGACCGGTGGTTTTCCCGGACGCCTTCGATGGAAGCCTCGGCCGCACTCGAGAAGGGCTATACCGGCAACGCCAAAATCGTGGACGGCGCCGGAAATCTCGTGTATGCAGGCCCGCTCG
Source organism: Cohnella sp. GCM10012308 (assembly GCF_042649185.1). Classification (NCBI taxonomy): domain Bacteria; kingdom Bacillati; phylum Bacillota; class Bacilli; order Caryophanales; family Paenibacillaceae; genus Cohnella; species Cohnella sp. GCM10012308. The sequence continues at coordinate 56,196 of NZ_JBHRYU010000027.1, read as the reverse complement.
CCAGCGGTCAGTTCAGCGGCGTGGGCAAGCTTTACAGCGACGGCAAGCTCGTCTACTTCGGCGATTTCGACAAAGGCGTGCGCGCCGGTTCGGGCGAAGCTTATGCCGCCGACGGCACGCTGCTGTACCGCGGCGCATTCGCTTCCGACGCTTACAATGGCGCGGGTACGCTCTACGCGCCGGACGGCAGCGTACTATACGAAGGCGGCTTTGCCGCCGGCAAATACGAAGGCGAAGGCACGCTCTACGCCGACAAGGACAAGCCGCTTTATACCGGCGCATTCGTCAAGGGATTGTACGAAGGCGCAGGCAAGCTTTACGGCGACGACGGCAAGCCCGTCTACGAAGGCGCCTTCGCGGGCGGTCTTTACGCAGGCGCCGGCAAACAGTACAAAGGCGGCGCGCTGCTGTACGAAGGCTTGTTCGCAGGCGGGCTGCTGTCCGGCGAAGGAACCGAATACGCGGCATCCGGAGCGCCGGTGTACAAGGGCGGGTTCGAGCGCGGGCGCTACCAGGGCGCCGGCTCGCTGTTAAGCGAGCAAGGCGTTGCGTTATATACCGGCAACTTCGTGGCCGGCCAGCGCGACGGCGAAGGCGAAGCGTTTAACGCGGACGGCACGCCGCTTTACAAAGGCACATTCCGGGCCGATCAATATCAGGGCTTCGGGGCGCTGCTCGACTCCAACGGCACCGTCGTCTACAAAGGCTTGTTCAGCGCCGGGCAAGCGGATCCAGCCGGATTCCTGGCGATGGCTGCGGCGACGCTGCAAGAGAAGCTTGGCGCGCCGGACGCGCCGGCGACGGGCACGGATGACGGAACGAATGCAGAGCCCGAAGCCGGTGCCGATGAAGAGACCGCAGTGCCTGATGGAACGGACGGCACTACATCTGGCACGGGTACGGGCGGAGATGCCGCCGCAGGCGCAAACGGCGGCACAGCTGCCGGTACAGGCGTCGGGAGCGGCGACGGCGGAGCGACAGCCGGCGCGAACGGCGGTGCAAGCGGCGGCGCGGCTGCAGGCACTGGGGCAGGCAGCGGCGGAGCCGCTTCGGGCGCAGGCGGCGGCGAAGGCGGCGCGGCCGCAGGCGCGAGCGCTGGTGCGGGAACCGGCGCGGACTCCGGGACCGGCAAAAATAGCGGCGCTGCTGCTGGCGCAAGCTCCGGTTCGGATGCCGGCGCCGGAACCGATACAGGCAGCGGGACGGGCTCCGGGTCGAACGGCGGCACGGGAACCGACGCAGGCAGCGGGCAGCAGGGTGCTGCAATGAAAACGGGAGCAAGTGCCGGAACGAGCGGACTTGCCGTCACCAAGACAAATAAAGTCGTCGCGCTGTCCAAATCCCTCTTGGGAACTGCTGCCGCCAACACGCCAACCGCAAGCAGCGGCACCGCCGCTAGCGGAAGTTCGGGCAATAACGCGGCCGCCGCTAACACAGCTCTGCCTTCGACAGACGGCTTGAGCGAAGATCCGGGAACAGTTCCCTCGCTCGCTGCGCCTATCGAACTCGTTTATAGCGGCGTCCAATTCAGCTTTAAGCTGGAGTCCGATCCCGACAATCCGGAAGCATATGCAGTCACGCTCGTCCGCACCTGGAACAAATACGTCATGACGACGCTTCTCGACCGTCTGCAAAAAGCGGCAATCAAAGGCGTTAAAACCGAAAGTAACGGAAAGCTGTACACGATGTCCTACGAATGGAACGGTTATTTATATAACTTCAATTACAACAACGATAAACCCGTTCGATTGACCATCGGTCCGTTTCAGGTTTAAGTACACATTTTCATTTTACCGATGTCCCCTTGTCTCAGGAGCGATCGCGGCTCCTGGGGCAAGGGGATCTATTTGTCATTGATGATTCCATGTACCATCTCTCTCCGGCGGCGGGTTTTGCGAAGTTGCACGGTTTTTCCGTGTACCTCGCCTCTCCCGAGGCGGTTATTGCGGAGTTGCAAGGTTTTTCCGTGTAACTCGCCTCTCCCGAGGCGGTTATTGTGGAGTTGCACGGTTTTTCCGTGTAACTCGTCTCTCCGGCGGCGGTTTTTGCGCTTACGGTCATCGGCACTTGCTTGGGTTCCCCGGACCAGTCTCGGACACAGATGCCGCTAAATCCACTATTCCATCGAGTTTCTCCTCCATTCCAAAACAAGCTAAAATAACAGAGGCTGTCTCTCGGGGACCTTTGCCCCTTAAGACAGCCTCGCCATTGCGAAACCGTTATCTTTGCTATTCCCTGCCTGGCGCCGCCTCTCGATACAGAGCCCGCTCGGCGGATGTCTCGCCGGCTCCGTTCGCCCCCGCGCCTTCCTGCAGTTTTTTGAACGCCCACCAGCGAATGTTCAGCTTGTCCGCCTCGGCCGAGCCGTTGAGACGCATCCCGATGCGGAAGCTGCCGTGCTCGGGATACACGATCGTGCCGAAGTCGACGTTTGGCACGTCCGATTCGTATTCGGTCCCCTTGAACACGTCCTGGACGCCGTAATAGGTGGAAGCCTTTAACGTTTCCTGCGGCGTCAGCCCTACGAGAATCGTTACTTGACCGGTACCGAGCCCATGCTTGATCTCATCCGTCACATAATTGCGACGGCCTCGCGAGAAGAACTTAAGTCCCGTCTTGGCATTAAGCTCGAGCGGAATCTCGATCGTTCCCGTCGCGATCTCGTCCTGAATCGCCTGCGGACGCGGTATGCCGAGTTTGAAGTCGAACGTGTTCCGCTCCGGATGATAGTGGACGTCGAGCTTCGGCCTCGCGTCGTACGCGAGATCGTAAGCCTCGGACTCCGCAAAGAAACGATGAAGCGAGCCCGCGCGGTCCGTATGCGAAAGGCGCTGCAGCAGCGAAGCGTTCGGAACGTACTCTCCGAACGGAACGCGCTCGACCTGCTCGATCATATAGGTCGATCCAAGCTGAAGCAATCCGATTTTCGCGAGACACAGGTCCTGATCTGCCGAGCCTTCGGCCGCCTGATCGAGCGACCGTTCGTACCAGGTTTTCAAAATGCGTTCCATCACCGGCTGAGAAATAATGTCTACGCGGTGCACAGCGGCATGGTCAATCGGCACGCGCTGATCGCCAATCGTCAGCGTTACGGACTGCGGCGGCAAAGCCAGTTTGGCGACCGTATCCGGCCTGTCCTTTACCTTAACGCTATAAGTCAGACGATATTCTGTATCCTGGCCGTCGCCCGGCTCTATGAATTCGACATGCGCGCCATCTCCGCCGACCGGGTCAAAGCCATCGGATTCATAGTCGAAGCTGACCGCCACTCTGGCCGTCTGCAGCGTTTTTTCAACGACCAGCGTTACGTCGACGACGTCGCCGGGATTGACGTATTTGGGCATGCGCTGCGAAATACGGACATGCGCGTCCTGATAGAGAACGGCGACATCCTCCAGCAAGCGCACTTGCTCGAAGCTGGTCGGCGCCGGCGCTTCTTCTTTGACGAATAGCCGGTAAGATTCCAATACGCGATTGTACTCGCTGACCTCCTCGCCCCGGATCGACGAGTTGCCGACGGAATGAACGGGCTCGCGGCCTTTTTCGTCATAGGCGACATACAAATAAACATTCTTTTTGTACTCGTTGTTCGTGAAGCCTTCGATCATGGACAGCTTAAGCGTGACCGGCGAAGGAATGACGACTTCGCGACCCGAATAGTCGATGGCCAGTCCCATCTCCACCGTTACCGTCTTGTCGTCGACGGCGACAACCTGCATGCCAGCGACGACGCCGCTTCCGAACAGCAACCGGTTGAGCAGCCTGCGCTTGTCGTTCAAATATTTTTGCTCCGACTCGAAGTCCCGCACCGTCAACAGCTTGCCGTAAAAATACCGATTGCGCTCGAACGGGTACATCCTCGCTTTTCTCATCCTTCAAGTCCCTCCTCATCATCGGACCCGCGAGGCGGCTCCGCTGTCGTCATTCCATCTCCGAATCCAACCCGAGACGCATATGCGCGTCAAGCCGGCGATTCATATTCGCATCCACGATCAACGTATCGTTAGGCATCGAGCGATCGTCGCCAAGCGTAAAGATCGAAGGCTCGGCCAGTACCGTATTGACGCCCAGATACGTATGCAGATCCAGATACATCCACGGCTGCAGCCACTCGAGCTTCGCTTCCGCATGCGCAGGCTTGATGTCGTCCACCAGCTGTCTGAGCAGCACCTTCTCCATGTCGCTGCGCGCCTGGTCCGGATGCAGCAGCACAGAGAAGGTGAATGGATCGTTCCCGTACAGCCGGTCGACGACTGCGCGCCAATCTCCGCGTTCGCGCAGCGCCTTGTATTGCGCCGGCTCGACAATGATCGGCTTCATGCCGGTCAGCGTCTCGATCGCCCGTTCGATGCCGCGCCGCGTACCGCGGTACCGGTACATATCGGGCGCGGCGCGGATGAGGCGCCGGATCGCATCGTCGCTCCAGTACTCGTTGGTATCGAGCCCGAGCCACGAAGCCAGCCATCGAAGCTGTCCGCCGCCGACCGTCTCCCGGTCGAACTGCCTGGCCATGCCGTCGATTCGTTCCTCCATCTCGTCGAACAGCGTGCCGAATAACGCCAGATAACGCTCCAGAAATCCCCGCCCGCCAGTCTCCTGCTGATAGACCGCGGGCAAGTACGATAGCAGCGTCTGTCTTGGAAAATGAACGCGCAGCCGGCTCAGCGCAGGGGTACTGCGTTCGCTGCCGATCCATTCGACCAGCATCCACAAATACCTTCCCTTCGCCCCGAAAAACAGAGCGTCTCCCGGATTGACGACCGGCTCCGACCAGAATTCGCGCAAGCCCCGAAGCTTTTCGGAAGCCCCGAGATCGGTTCGCGCGATCCAATCGTCGATCCGCCAGATGTTGCCGGCGATCGTCCTGACGCCCGTGTCGTCCGCGAAATAACGCACGCGAAGCTGCGTCCCGTCCGGAATGTCGGCTGCAAGCGTAAACTTGTGCCAAACCGTCTCCCGGTCCGCGCTGTCGAACGCCGAGGAGAGCCAAAAGCCTTCGAGCGCGCCTCCGCCCGGCATCGCGAGCGTCTGGGGCTGCAGATCGAGCACGGCCAGCGTCTGCTGCTCGCCGTTCAAAATGTACATCCGATCCTTGCCGTCGATCAAAATCGCGTCCGCTTTGCCGCGAAACCCGCCGACCTTGCCGATCAGCTCGCCCGACTCCTCGAACTGCAAAATAAAGCGGTCGTCTTCGCCCTCGGATTCCATGCTGCGCGAATCGCCCACGTAAATTTGCCGGCTGGAGTCGACGGCCAGCCCCGCGAAGGACAGGGGCGGCAGCATCATGCGCGTGAGCAGCTCGCCCGCGGCCGAAAAGGCGAACAACGTGCGGCCGAGGCTGTCGTAAACGTACATATCGCCTAGCGGCGATACGGTCAAAAAGGGCTGACCGTGCTTGCCGCCGTCCGGGGGCAGCTTCAGGGCAAATCGATCGTCCTCGATGGCGGCGATCAACCCGCCGGACAGACCCAGCCTTAAAATGCGAAGCGGCGCCTTCCCCGACAGCGTCGTCGATGCCGCCTCCGCCTCAGACGGCTCCTCCGCGAGCGTCAGTACATAGATGCCGCGGTTGTCGGCATAAAGAGCGAGCGGCCGGCAATAGACGCCGTCCATCCACTCTCCCGTTCGGCTCCATCGCGTCTGCCCGCTGTTCACGTCGTAAGCGGCCAGCATCCGTTCGCCGTCCGGATCCGCGACAAGCAGCGTGTCGCCGGTCGACGAAAGCATCGCCGAGGCGGAAAACAAGCCGTGCCTGGAGACGAACAACCGCTCATGATGACGGCTATGCCGGTCATAGGTCCACAGATCGCCGGCGTCGTCGAGCAGAATCAGACGCCCGAACAAGCCGACTGCAAACGCGCTTACCGTGCCTACGCCCTCGAGCTCGCCGAATGAGGCCGTATCCAACACGCCGTACCGCGCGTCGCTGCGCAGCCGCACCGCGTCGCCGATGTCCAGATTTTCCGTCACGCCGCGGCGGCTCCAATGCTCGGGTCTATTTACTGAAAAATATAACGCTTCGTCCTCCATCCGCTCGCCTCCTCTCCGGTTTCTGACGACCTTTTTACAGCTGGGTGCGGCTTAGCAGTTCAATCCGATGCTCGCCGGAATAGACGAGTCCGTTCGGGGGCAGCAGCACGTCGCCGCCCTGGCTCTTGGCGGCATACCGGCCTTCGCCGTCCAGCCATAACTCCTGCACGTACGCCACGCCGCCGATCCGGCTAAGCGCCGCGAACACGTCGCCGCGATAAACCGGCCTTCCGAAGGGCCAGCCCGTCGCGGACTTGAGGCTTCCAGATGGACTGAGCAGCTCATTTAAAACGGCGGCGATCCGCTTCGTTTCGTGCGCGAATTGGGGTTCGACGACGATGACGGCATGGACGGTCACTTTGATGTATTCGGGGGCGATCACATGAACCTCTGTCCCGATGAGCCGGCGCTCGTCGAGATGGCGGGCGACCGTCTGCAAAAATCCCCGGCTCGGCTTCGGCGTCGTCTGACGGCTGAACGGCATCGCCACGACCGTCACCGCATGGGGCACGGGATCGGAACGACCTGGCGCATATCCGGCGATCACATGCACTCTGGCGACTCTGAGTCCCGGCGTCGACTTCGCAAGCGCCGCGTAATCCTCGTCCGTGACGGCGCGGTAAGGCTCATGCCATCGCCGCTGCAGGCGCTCGATGCAGTCGCCCACGCTCTCGCTCTCGGCGCCGCCATAACCATAGCCGGCATTGTTTACGGTCACGCCGTACGCCCGCTGCTCCTCCGACACCCATCCGGTCAGCAGGCTGGGCTTGATATTGCCGCGTTCGCCGCCGCCGAGCACGCAGACGACCAGGCAAAGATTAGATTCTTCGCAGGCCGGCGGTATCGCGCCTCGTTCGTCGTTGCCGAAGCGGATCTCGCAGGTATCGGGATCGAACGTGTAGTGACGGTCGAGCGGACCCGAGCGGTCGAAGTTCTCGACCGGTAGCCAGTCCTCCCATATCCACTCGCCCGCCCGCTCGCCCGGCAAGCCGACCTGAAGCAGGAAGTGCTCTCTGCGGCGGCAAGCCAGATCGTAGACGGTAAACCTCTGCATCGGCAAGCCGTTGCTCCGCCCGATGAAGCGTTTATCCGAAAAAGTCTTGTCCGCATGAATGCGACGCACGGATCCCGGTCCGACCGGCGGACGCATCCCGTGCTCTCCGTTGCCGAAAACGATCTGCGTTCCGCCTTCTTGCGGCAGCCGCACCGCGTAAACGCGGTCGTCCGGCCCGGCTTCTCCGGCGTCCGGGACCTCCCGCCACTCCCGCCATCTGCCGTCCGGCTCGCGCACCTGCACGCGCAACAGGCCGTACCGCGATAAATAGGTAGCCGCGGAAAGCGCGACCTCGCCTTCTTCGGGCACGTCGTAATCGATGGTCTCGCTCAAGGTATCCCGCTGAACGACGAGCGCCGTATGGAGCAGAATCCGGTCAATGCGGGGCGGCTCCTCGTAACCTTCCTCCTCGAGCACGCAGCAGATCCACCAGCGCGGACGGTCGTTCGCGGGATGCACGAGCACCGGACGCAGCGGCGCAGTCAGCTTGATCGTCACCCGTCCGCTGAAGCTTAAATGCAGCGTCTCGTCGCAGGCGGTCTCGACCGGCAGCCACCCCGAGGCGCCGGTCTGCTCGTCGTACGCATAGCCCTTCCAGGCGATGCGCGCCGACGGCACGATGACGGGAGGCGCATAAGCCTCCGACGTATCGGCTGGCAGCGCCGCCAGGGCAGCGGTCAGCGGCATTGCATGCCGAGCATCCGGACTGCCGTGGTTTCCTTCCTCCGCAAGCAGAATCGTCAGCTCGATCGGCTCGCCGACAGGAGGCTCCCGGTCGAACGACACGTACAGCCTGCTGCCCGCCCTCGCATCCGCGCCGAACGCATAAAAAGCGACATCTCCTTGCGTATTGGACGCCGTGCGGTCGCTGGCTTCGCGTTCGGTGCGCGTGACGATGCGATCGACGGCGAGCGGTCTAAGCGTCGTAGACGAAGCCGTCTCGAAAGTTTGGTCCTCGGCGAGCAGCTTGGTTCCTTGCGGCAGCACCACCGTCTCGCGGATGTCGTCGAACGAAGCGAGCGCCGCTGCCGAAGTCGCCTGGCGCGGCGATTCGCCGAGCAGCTCGAGAAACTTGCGGCGGTTGCGGTCGGGTACCCGGCTCAAATAGAACTGCTGCATCTCGCTGATCCAAGCAAACAGCTCCAGCATCGTCATACCGGGATCGTGCGCGTTTTCGTCGGTCCACTCCGGCAGGCGCCGCTGAATGCCTTGGCGTGCTTCCAGCAGGATGCTCTCGTAAGTGCGATCGTCAAGCGGCAGCTTGGGCAGCATTGGCGCCTTGCCTCCTTTTTAAGCGAATTTGTATGAAGCTTCAACGTCGGTCTCGCAATTGACGTGCTCGCAAGTTTGTCCTATCTGAGACGCGCCGTCACCTGATGGCTGCCGGATACGACGATGCCGTGCGGCAGGTCGCGGAGCGCGGCTTCGGGCACCTCTCGCGCCTGGCCGTGCTCGATAACGACGACGCTCATATGGAGCAGTTCGACCTCGAGCACCGTACGTACCGATTGGAGCAGGCCGTACAGCGCCGATGAATGAACCGTTTCCCCGATTTGCCAGCCGCGCCCGTCAAGCTGTCCGCCGCGCGTATCGAGGTACCGTTCCAGCGTCTTGAGACAAGCGGCTTCGGTCGGCACGATATCGTCCGCGGCCTCGGTCCGCACGACAGCTTTGACCGATATTTCAAGCAGCGCCGGCGGCATGATCGCGAGCCGGCCGCCCTGCAGCAGCAGATTCGAGGCTTTTTCCCGCAGCGCGGCCTCAATTTTCTTTTTGATCTCCGGAAAAAAAGCGACGCCTTCGCGACCGCCGAGCGGCAGCGCCACGACGACGACCTTGCCGGGCGCGCGCTGCAGGCGGGCATCTCTTCCCGGCAGGCAGCGCACTTGCGCGATCGACGGATCGGCTTCCCGCACGATCCATTCCATATCGGAGGCGGATACCGCGCGTCCGCGGTGACGCGCATGCTGCGGCCCCCGCTCCATCGCGCGCGCGAGCGACTCCGCGTCGCCGCCGCCGACGGCTGCAGACGGATTGCCGACGCTGTCGACGAAGGCGAGCGGCTGCAGCAGCCCCCGAATCGCGCGCGCAGGCACGTTGCCCCTCGCTCCCTCGGTAACCCGGTAGTTCACACGAACTTTGTCCGTGCCCGCGAGCGGAAGTCCCATGCCGGCTTTGCCGTCTCCAAAACGCAGCCGACCGGATGCTTCGTCGATCGTATAATGACGATCGTGCGGCAGCGAGCCGGCCAGCGTCTCTACCGCCTGCCAGCGAATCCAAAGCCGGGTCTGGCGTCCTTCGCTGTCCCGATGCGCCTCGTAGCGGTCCTCGTCCATTTCGGCCAGCGTCTGCTCGTTGACGAATCCCGTTTCCTCCACCCATACCTCTTGAGCCACGACCGGCGCTTCGGACAGCAGCCAGCCGTCGCTCGTCTGCTCGGGATATTCGTCGCGCAGCGTACGACGCTGCACGACGGAGACCGCATTGCGGTCGACGCGCGCAAGCGTCGGGACCGGTGCGCCTATCGCTCCGAACCTCCCGTCCCGGTTGAGCGCGCGAAGCCATACGCGCTCGACGCCGAACAAACTTACCGGCTCCATGCCCGGGGGACCAGCGAACTGAAAAGCGCCGGACTCGGTAAATCCGTTAGTCGTATCCATCCCCTTGAGAGCTACCCAGACGTAGCGCAGACCGTCGCGGACGAGCGCTTCCCATTCGATCCATGGCGCGCCTCCGTCCGCCGGCACCTGCTTGCCGAGCTGAAACGACAGCCGGATCGGTCCTTTGAGCGGCGCCTGATCGAAGCCCAGGTAAACGGCCGGCGACGGACAATCGATCGGCACGAACGGCTTGAACGGCTCTCCGCCTTGGCGCAGCCAAGCGGTCTTGTCCGTCCATTCCGCATTGTTGAGCGTAAAAGCGCTGTCCGGCGCGAGCCGGACGTCGGATGAGTAGGCATACGTAAGCGACATCCGCGACAGATACGGCGTCATGTACTCGACGACCGGCTGATTAACCGTGTCCATCGAAGCGACTCGCACCCGAAGCCACCAATCCCAGGTGCCGTTGACGAACGTCCGCTCCCAATCGACCGGGCAGTCCAGCTCTATCGCGAAGCTGCCGGGATGCGCCTCGGGCAAATCGGCGAACAGCTCTTCGTAGCGGCCGCTTCCGGGCAGGCGCATCCAGCTCTCTCCGTTCCAATACTCCCATAACACGCGGCGAACATAGAGCCGCTGAGGCGGCTTGCGGGCGAAGTCGGCCGAGCGCATGACCATACGCCAGCGAACCTCCGGATCGGGCGCCATGCGCAGCTCCCACGGGTCCCAGCGGGCGTCGAACCGCAGCGTCAGACGGCTGCCATGCTTGCTGAACGCTTCTGGACAAGCCATATGAAACAACGAATACTGGAAAAACTGCTGCCCGAACGGGAAAAAGCCCGCACCGTCCAGACCCAGATCGCCAGAATACAGCAACGCCGGCGGAATTCCGCCGGGATCCGCCGCCGCGTCATGCTCGCCGCGAAGCGACAGCTGCTCGACCTCGGGCAGTCCGGCTAGCGCGGGGGACACGGCGCTTCCGCCTGGATCAGGCTTGACCCGCGCGCGTATCCAGCGACCTTCAGCGTCCCCGATCGCCGAGCTGCCGAAGCGCCCCTGGGACGTCTTCCACAAAGTCACTTCGTTGCGCACGCTCGTCACCCGGTCGAACAACCGCCAATCGCGCGCAGCCTCGTCGTACCAGGACCACTCGAGCCAATCCGTGTCCGCCATGCCGCGCGCCAGCTCGGGCTCGGCGTACCGCTTGGCGGAATTGAACCAGGAAAGCGTCAGCCGCGCAGGATGGTTCAGCTCGAACAACCCGTCGTGCCTGATATACAGCTCGTGCCGCTGAAGATCTTCCCCTTCCGTGCCAAACACCGCGATCTCAGGTGCGGTGCCGGCCGCGGCTTCCACCTCGTAAGCGCCGGAAGCGCGCACGATGATGTCTCGCTGCGGGTGGACGTTAATCCATTCGACGAGTCCGGCGGGCGTTACGAGCAGCGCATGCTCCGTCTCGAACGAGATGTCTTCTCCGCCGTCCGGCGCCTCGGCCGTTAGCTGCGTTCCTTGCGGCACGTAGACTGGTTCATAGGCGCCTTCCGCCAGGCGGAAAACGGCCGTCGCCCGCGCTGCGCGGGCGGGCTGAAGCTTGACGCCCATCAGCTCTAGGAAGGATATGAAGTTGTTCAGCGGCGCGCGGTTCAAGCGTTTGACGTTTTCCTCGAGCATCTCGGCCGCCAGGAAAAACAAAGCGGTGCCTGCGTCGGGATCCTCCGGCGAGAACCGCCATTCCGGCGTATAATGAGGCGCCATCGTCCTGAAACGCTCTTCGAACGCCGCGACGTCGCTGCCGTCGATCGGGGGAGGCAGGCGCATGCCCCTCCTCTCCGTTGAATCTGGCTTCATGCCCTTAAGTCCTCCCGCTGCGCTTGCACGTTATTTGGTGCCTTCGTCCAGATAAAAAGGGTAAACCTGGTTGAAAAGATTGTTCGTCGATCGGACAACGTAATCCACGGACAGCCGGATGCGGCCGGGCTGAGACGGGTCCGTCTCGGCCCGTACCTCCACATCCTTGACGCGAGGCTCCCAGACGACGATCGCCTCCCGCGCATCGCTCTCAAGTAGCCGCAGCGTCGTCTCGTCAAGTCCTGAGAACGCGTATCCGGACAATCCGCTGCCGAAGCCGGGACGCATGACGCGCTCCCCGCGCGAGGTCATGAGCACGATGCGAATCGCCTCCGCGATATCGTCCTCGCCCTCCGACATCAGCATGCGGCCGGTCGTAGCGTCGACCCCTACGGGAAATCGCCAGCCTTTGCCTAAAAACGAAGCCGACATGTCCATCCCTCCTTGCCGCGGACCGCCGGCAGGCGCCGGACGGCCGCGCTAGTTGATCTTGACCAGCGAGCCCTTGATATTGATGATGCCGTCGCTCTTCATGTCGATGCTGGCGGACGCCTTCAGTGTGAGCTGGGCGGAAGCTTCGATCTTCAGCTGCGTGCCTTTGATCTCGACGGCGTTCGGCGCTTCGATCGTAATCTTGCCGCTCTTGTCGAGGGTAATCTTGGCCCCCGCCGATTTGACGACGACCGTGCCTGTCCCGCCTCCGGTCAGCACGACCGACTGATTGCCGTCGCTTGTCGCCACCTCGACCTTGCTTTCCTTTTCGGAAATATCGACTTTAAAGCCCTTGGCCGTCTTAAGCGTAATCTTGCCGTCGCCGTCGGTATCCTGAAAAGACATTTCGTGGCCGCCGCGAGAGCGGATTTTGCGGATGTCGTTTTTGTCGTGCTTGGCCGGCGGCAGGTTGTTTTTGGTCCACAGGCTGCCGATGACATATGGGAGCTTGAGACTTCCCATCTCAAAAGCGACCAGCACCTCGTCTCCGACCTCCGGCACGAACAGCGTTCCTCTGCCGCCGCCCCCCATGAGCGAAGCGATCGGCACCCAGTCGGTTTCATTGTCGTTTTCCCGCACCGCGAACTTGAGCTTGACGCGATTGCGCTTTTCCGGATCGCTGTTGTTCGTAACGGTAGCTACCATAACGCCGTTCACGCTGCCCGCGTTGGGCCGCGAGCCCGAGTAGTCTTGCCCCATCATATGGCGTTCCCCTCCACGTTGAAGCTGGTGATGAATCCGCTCGTATCGATGGCATGCACCACATTGTTCAGCAGCATCGGCTGGTTAAACTGGCGGCCGACGTTTTGCAGCTTGATGAACCGGCCCGCGCGGATCTCGGGGAGTCCGATGCACGTGCCCGAGCCGGTCACCAGCTCCATCGCCTTATCGTTCATGATCGAGTCCGCCAGCTTCTGCGCGGCCGCGACAGTCGTATATTCCATAAATTCCGTTTCGATCAAATAAGACGAGAGAGCGCCCATAATATTCGGGCCTGAACGGCCGTTCGAGCCGATGATGTCGATTGCCTTAGACTTAGCTTCGATCGGCTCGTGCGTATCGGGATCGATGCCTCTCACAACGACCTGCGTCACCTGATTGGAAATGTCCACTTCCGCCGAATAGCTCAGCAAGCTCTTGCCGTACGTGAGCGTGAGCACCTCAGCTGCGGACGGATTGCGTTTTTTAAAATAAAGCTTCGATCCGACGACCATAAAGTCCCGTTCGTTGTCGAACGCTAGGGAGTGCAAAAAATGAAAGTCGCTCACCCGGTGCTGCTCGATTCGCGCGATCGGCGTCATCGTATCGTCGACATCGGGCGTTAGCCCGTATTTTGAAGCGATCTGCCGGGCAACGTCGCTCGCCTTTTTGTCCTTCCATTGACTCGACTGCTTGCTGCGCATCATGAGCATCGACTTGTCCATGCCCTTGACGCTTACGACCGGCAGTCCGCCTGTCGGATAATCGACGCCGACGCCGGTCACGAGTCCTTCGAATACCGTCTCGAACCGATCGGTATAGCCCATCTTGATCGTAATCGACTTGCCCACGTCGACAAGGGAGCCGAGCCAGCTCAGCGAACGGGCGACCGGGTCGAAGGCGTTGACGATGCGAAAGCTGAAGTGGTCCGAAAACATGCCCGTACGGGAAGTCACGCGCAGCCCTTGAACGGCCGCGCCGATCCGCACGAGATTTTGACCGTCGATGAGAATCTCGAATGCCGGCGCGAAAAAAGATCGATACTTGCTCTCAAGCTGCGTCAGATCGTAGGTTGTCGTATCGAACTTGACCGTCACTCGTTCTCACTCCAATCTCGGAATAATCAGCTTGCGCCCCGCCGGCAGCCGCCTCGGATTGTCGATGCCGTTGGCCTCGGCGATCGCCCGCCACTGGGACGGGTCTTCGTATTCTTCGGCCGCGAGCATCCACAGCTGTTCGTCTTGCTTCAGCGTTTTTTGCTTCGTTCGGTCGGCCGATTGGCGCGGCACCTGCTGGTACTGCTCCGTCATGCCGAGCACCGCGCGCAGCGTCACGTTAAGGGTCGCCCGCACCGGAATGCCCGAGTCCAAGAACATCGTAAAACGCTGGGACACCTTCTCCGCGACGCCTTTGAAGTTAAGCGAGCCCCACACGAACCTGCACAATGGCGGCGCGTGCAGATCGCTGTCGACCTGCAGCAGCCCGCTGATTTTCGCCGTATGCGCGCGGACGTCGGTCCCTTTTTCGTAGGTGTCGAAAAAAAGATCCATCGTCAGCGTCGTCGCCTCGCCGCTCACGAACTGGGCGATCGGCGACTGCAAACCGGGCACGGCATGCCACGAATAGCTGTTGCCTGCCTGCAGCATGTATTCGCCCGGATTGAACAGCACGTCGACCGTCTCCTGCGAATTGCTCTTGATGATGACGATTTTGGCTTTGGATAAGGCCATCGTGAATTCCTCCGTCAATATCCGCTAAGACGCTGCTCGAACTTCATTCGGCGCATCAGCGCCGTGTATACGGTGTCGGCCAGCCGCTCTGGATCGAGCTCCGGCATCTCGCGCACCGCCTGCTGGAGCTGCTCGGTGCTAAGTCGCGGCGGCTCCTGCGCGACGGGCTGCATCGGCTGCGGCTGCGCAGGAGCCGCAGCCTTGGGCGTTCGCCGCAGCTCCAGCTCCGCGTTCGGCGCGGCTTGGGGCTGCGGCGCCGGATGGCCGGCTTGCTGCGACCGGCGAAGCCGCAGTTCGGCCGCCGGCGCCTGCCGAGGCTGCGCGCTTGGCGCGCCGGCCTGCCGTGCGCTGCGCTGCAGGAGCGCGGCGGCTGGCGCCATCCCAGTCTCGTCCGCCGGCGCGGCGGTCCGGGACGCTGCGCGGTGAAGCTGCGCGGCGGCTGGGTCGGCGGCGGATACTGCCGCGACGGGTGGATGCGCTCGTGCCGTCGATTGCGCGGCGGCTAGCGGCTTCGCAAGCTCGGGCGGCGCAGCCAAGCGCTGCTCGATACGGCGCAGCTGGACAGTCGTGGCGCCCGCCGAAGCGGTGCGGACATGCAAGCCCGGTGAACGGGCGAATGCCGGCGATCGCACCGTCGATGGCTGACGCGCATTGATAAGCTGGCGCCCGGCGGTTCTCTGCGCTCCATCGATTGGCGAAATGGCATTAGCCGCGGGCGAGCTCGCGCCGCTCGGGACGGCTGCACGACGAGTCGAGCGCGCGGTCAACGCAACCGGCTTAACGGGGCGCAAACGCTCGGCAGCATGTGCATCCTGCCGGCCTGCTTGGCTTCGCGACGTTCGGCCGGCATCTTTCGGTTGCTCACTCGAGAATTTCGTCTCGAGCGGCACACTGGCGCTAGAAGCGCTTGGCGCCGGCCTGTTTGGTGCTAGCCGCTGCGCGGCTGGCGCGTAGGATGCGGTCCGGGCAATATGCGTTCGGTATGTGATCGCACCGTCCCGCCCCGTGTTCAAGACGTTCGCCTCCCGGCTTAACTTTAAGCGCTGTAAAGGACGTGTTTTCGTCCCGTCAAACACCAGCTTCGGTCTCGTCGTTCCTTGAGATGGCATCGCGTCCGCCGCCGATTCCGCCGCCGAATGGCGTTCATTGCCCCGCGCAATTCGATTAAGGTGGCTTTTCGTCCTATCGTTAATCGGCACGTTTGCGAATCCGGCCGCATTCTCGCCGATAATTCGCGTTTTCGGATAAATGACGCTCGGTGCTTCAGTCGAAGCGTTCGCGGCAACGTTCGGCGACGAAGGCAACGGAGGCCGCGTGCCGACCGAAGCTGCTGCTACGCGTAACGGCGCCGCGATCTGTCTCAATGGATCTCGCATCGTAAGCCGCGCCTTCGGCGCAGAAGCCGCTGAATCTTCGCGCCCGCTGCGACTCGGATCCGACGAACGCGTGCCGGCTCCGCTCGCAGCAGGACCATCGGCCTTTTTGGATCGATGAATCGGGTTCATCGTCCGACCTGCCGCATCTTGAAATGCGTAGGGCTTCCTCGGCGTTAAGGCGCCCGATATCGGAAGCGCTTCTCTCAACCCCACGTTGGCGTTTTCCGCATTCGTCACGCGCTTCCGATTTTCGATGACCATGTTTATGGCGCGGTTGCCTGGCTCCGACTGGCCGACCCGGTGCTTGGACCGTTGTGCCGCAATCCCCATCGGGGACGATCCTGCTGCGCCATCGCGTCCTCCTGATTGTCCGGTAGCAGCACCTGGAAAATCGGCCGTCCGGCTAGGCGTAACGCCTGCCGCGAATCGTCCAGCGGCCGCTTTCGTTCCGTCCGTACCGCCGGACGATATGCTGCGTACGGCGCCAAGCTTAAAAACAAGCCGCGGTGCATTTGTTGCTAAACCTTCGCCGGCTCGTTCAAGCGCCGAACGGCTCAGCGAGTCTTGAGCGCCGGAATGACGGATTCCTGCGCCTCTCGAAGCCCGAACGTCTGCGGTTCGACCGCTAATTGCCCTTGGAGCGTTAGACGCGTTTATTCGATCCTGCCTGCCGACGCGTTTGCTTACCGCAGTTCGCCCTTCGGTTGGAAGCCCAAGCCTGTCGTTACGTTTCAGGATCAGGGTCGGTGCCGGTTCCAAACGTAACCCTTCCTTGGAACGAGTCGTCTGTATGCCTCGGAGACGAGCGGATTGCAGCCGCGGTTGGCCGTTGCTTTGCTGAACCGCGGCACGAGTATCTCCCAAGGGAGACGACGCACCGGTCGATACATGCGGTATAGCCAGAGGCGACAGCGCCGAACTGCGAAGCGCTCCCGCCGCCGGCTGACGCTCCTCATTTAAGCCTTGTGACCGCCCCCGACGCGCACGGATGCTGCCCCTTAGTCGACTGCTTGAAGTCCGGTCTTCAGCATCCTCGTGAACGATAAGCGGCATAGGGTCTGATGCATTCGTTAAGTTAGCGGCTCTGGTCTCCGTTTGCCCGCTTGCGATATCGGACTTCGCCGACGCTGCGGCCGCTTCTCCAATCTGCAATGTGAGCGGAGCCTCCCAGGCAGATGGCCAGCGGGAGCCATAGGTTCGATTCAGGGCTGTCGACGGCGCTCCCTGCACGAATGCGCGGCGAGCGACATTATGCACCAATACCTCTCGTCCGGTTGCCTCTTCTCTATTAACTGCTTCTCTCTCAACCGCTCTCGCGGACAACGATAATCGAAACGGCCAGGTAAATGCTTGCTCCGAACCAGGCAGCCGATTTGGATCGGCATGATCGGCAACAAGACCGGAAATCGATCGTTCATTCCCTATCGGCTCTTGCTCGGACGAAGAAGACTCAGGAAGTCCTTCTCCATCGAAAGTCGCCTCCCCGATTTGAGTAAGGCTGCGATTAAACTCGTTTGATGTTTCGTTTCCGCGTCTTACCGACGCTGCGCGAGCAGCCGGATCCCTGTCGACAAACTCACGCTCTTCATGAGTCAGGTCAAAATCCCGCGCTTGTCCGTCCTCGCCCCTGCCGTCGAGTCTTCGTTCGCCCAGACGATGCTGATCCGTCTTCCCCTGCAAGCCGTGATCTCGTCCGGCAGCGGACATACGCTGCGAATTCGGCAGCTTTTGGTCTGCAATCTCGTCCTGTTTGAAAGGACCAAGAGAGCCAGGTCGCTCTTGCGCTATTTCCCCGCTATCCTTCGACTGCCGGCTGTCCGCAACTCCGTAAGCTTGTTCCGAATCATGGCCAGTAGCGGTAAGGCTCATGAATTCGGTTGCGTTCTCCACCGGACGAGCGTCAGCTTCGTAAGCCCCGGTAGTCTGGGCCTTTGAATTCGAAACGTTTGTTTGACTGCCGCTCTCCGGCGTTACCGAATAGCGTTGCAGCGGTTCTACCGGTGGAACGACATTCCAATCATTCCTTCGTTCCGAACTGTTCGCAGAACCGTTCCCCCGCGGATGAAGGACATCCGATTTCTCTCGCCGCGAATCTTCTGAATATTTTGGTTCGTTTGAAGCCGGCTTGCCTGAATGACTCACACGCTCGACTTGAGGTACCGCCGCCGTTCTTACATTAGAAGCGACAGCTCCGCGCCGTTGTCGACGGACGCGTGCATGAACGAATCCGGGCGAAGACAATGTCAGTTGCCGGATCGCGGACAAAGGAGTTCCCCCCGGGCCGGCAGACAGACGGGCAAGCAGCTGGCGAACGGCCGGCTGGGACACTGCGATGCCTTTCATAAGGGCCGGCGTCCTGGCGCCGATGCCGGGCAAGCCTTTATTGACCCGCGAAGGCCGCCGCAAAAATCTCGCGCGCACGCGATCTGCGTTGGAAACAGCTCGGGCCGCACCGAATCGATCCATCTGCCGAGCGTTCGGACTTGCCGATGCATGTTCAGAACCTTTGGAATACGGACCGTTTTCCCGCCCGTCACGGTGCGACGGCTTGTCCTCTGACTGCTTCGCGTCCGAATGGCGCACGCCGCTGCGATGGCCGTCGTCCGGCGTAGCACTCCATTCATTCGCTTCATCGAACGCTAGCTGAGGCTGCGCGCGCTCCTTGCGTTCGGCTTCAGCAGACGAATCATTCGCAGCCGCTTGTTCCGAATGCGAAAGCGGCAGCTCCTCCAGCTGGGATATATGCTCTAGACCCTCAGCTCGCTCCGATAGTTCCGGACCCAAGACAACGTTTTTTCCTTCTCGCCGTTCTGTCGGCTGCCGATCGCGGCCGTTCGAAGCTTCTTGACGAGCCTGCTGCTGCTGCTGCAATGGGGTGCCGTTTTTAAAGGTGTCCGAGCCTCGCTCTTGCGGTCCCCGTTCCTGTCTGTTCCGATCCGGCGTGCTCTCCTGTCGGCCGCGCTCCGCTCCGATACGACCTGGCGGTAGCTGAAGCTCACCTTGCTCGCGCGTCTGCGATTTAGGGAGCGGCGCTTGCGATCTATGCATTGGATCGCCCGCTTCAGGGCGACGCTCTTGTTGACGATGTTCGCGCAATTCCGCTTCCGGCTGCCTACGCTCCTGCACAACGCGTCCCTGTTCATTGCGTTTTTGCTCTATTGGGCGCTGCTGATCGTTGGGTACCTGCTCTTTGCGCAACTGCTTGTTGAACTCGCCCGGCTGCGTCCTTCGCTGCTGCTGTAACAGCTCGCGTTCGCCGTTTTCCGGCTGCCGCGAACCCGCTCGTTCTCCGACTTGCGAGCCGCCCGCGTCCTTCCGCACGCTTGCACGCCTTCCGGCATCCGTTCGCGGCTGCGCGGCCGTATACGGTTGACGGACAGCCTGCTCCCGTACGACGCGCTGCTCTCTCACAATACGTTCGACCTCGCGAACGACGATCGTATGCCGCTCGACCACGCGCTCCTTGACGATCGTACGGACCTCGCTGCGCATCGGAATCCCGGTCGGCTGCATGGAGGACGGAATGGGAAAAGTTCTCTTATGTTCAATCGGCGCATGAGCGGGCCGCGCTCGCTTGGAAGAAGTCGGAACCGCACGGAAAACAAGAGCGGGCCGGGACGATTGCGCCTGACCGCGAAGCGAAACGTATTTGCGCTTGATCGCGTCGGCAAAAGCCCCGTTCTCCGGCTTGGCGCCGGTCGCCGAAAGGCGACGAAGCCCCCCTTTGAATCGCTTCATGCTCTTCCTCCTTCCGCACGGAACGCCTGCAAGCAGCGCGGCCGTAAAACAAGAACGCCTTTTTTTATTTTTTGGAGAAAATCGCCTTTATGCCGTTGTGCACCAGCTCGACCGACTCAATGGCGACATCGCTAGAGCGCGCATCAAGGGACGGACCGGTCCACTTGACCGGATAAGCCTCAAAAAAATTCCAACGGCACAGTTCTTCTCCGTCCTGGCGGTACAGAATGATCGAGCCGCTCTTGCGCGTCACCGAGCCGCGAGAGGTCTGCGCGTACCAGTCCCACAGCGCGGACGACGAGGAAAAGCCGCGACGCAGTACGATTTGAGCGTAACGCGTCCCTTTGGGGAAACGATGCGTATAGCCGTTCACCCCGCCTTCGCGGTATTCCTCGTACTCCGTCTGCGATTCGAGCCCCTGCACGTCGGAGAAGCCGGCCACCAGCATCCCGTCCAGCTCGACGTCGAAACGGAAGCTGCCGAGCACGTCGCTGGTATTGCCGTTTGCCCCCATAGAGCCGGTCACCTCCTGCTGAATACGTCGAACGGGTTGTTTTTATCCGGCTCGTCGTTCAACTTCTTGTTGATCTTCGAAATCTCGTCGCACCAACGTCTGCGTTCGCGATGCTCCATATTCATAATGTCGTCGTGCGGCCAATGGAAGTAATAAGCGATAAAGCCGACCTCCTCGTACAACCGGTCTGCGGCGTACGTTACGAGAGGCCCTCCGCTACGGACAAAAAATCGACTTCCACCTCGAACTCGTGATCGCATTTCGGACATGCCGTTTGCAATTTCGGTGTTTCAAGATCGTTAATCTGACGGTATATATTTTGAAGATAGGACAAGTCTGCCGTAAAAAGCTTCTCGATTACCTTGGTGTCGACGTGCTTCAGCTCGCCAAGTCGCGTCACGACGCGCGCGAGCAGAATGACGGTCAAATAGCTGGCATTTTGCTGGACGCGAGGATCTCTCATGGGCAGGATCTCGTCGGCGGCCGTAGCCAGCCGCATAACGCCGCGTTTGTGCAAATTGCCGGCATCGTCGACATAACCACGGGGAAGCTCGAATTCATATTCGGTTTGAAAGGCCATGATGCTCCTCCAGTCTTAAAATCAATATCGCGATCAGCCATGCGGACAACTTGGTCCGCTGATGCATCCGGCGGTAACGGCGGACTGCAAGAAAAGCGGGTCCCGACAATCGCGACCTGCGCTTCTGGCAGCCGGCTACATAAGCATTGCGCCGCAACGTACAAAATTACGCCGGACATAGCGGTGCAAGCTTAAATCGCTCGGCTTAAATGCGGGAAAGCTGCCGGCAGACGAACATCGCAGCTGCCGGTCAGCTCTCCAGCCGCCCCGAGGGGCATAGGATATTATTATTGCGTGCGCGTCATGCCTTCGTGCGCCAGCTCGAGCAGCTCGATCGCCGCTTCGGAGCCTTGGCCGTTGAAGTTCGGCGCCGTATAACGAACCGGCCAGGCTTCGATAACCTGCCAAGTCGCCACGTCCGTGCCTTCTTCGTCGATGGCGATGATCGTCACCGTCTTGCGCTCGACCGTGCCGTTGACGCAGTCCTGGATCCATTCCCACAGCTCCAGGGAGTCGGTCGCGCCCCATTTGAGGCTGATGTTGCCATAACGCGCGAGCCCAGGGAGCTTGCGCGGCGTAATGACTTCGTTGCCTTCGCGGTATTGGATGACGTCGAACGAAGCGTCGAAGCCCGACACTTCGCTGAAGCCGGCTTGCTGCAAGCCTTCTAGCTCAACGCGGAATCTAAAATTGCGGTACGGATCTGTACGTTCTCCTGTCATGGGTATCCCCTTCCGTGAATATCATGCGCGCCTCCGGGCGGCGGACGGCGCTATGCTGCGTTGCCGTCCTTTATTCGGAGCCCGTCTTCTGCGTGATGCGGAAGATGACGAACTCGGCCGGCTTAACCGGCGCGACACCGATGACGCAGATGAGGCGGCCGTTGTCGATATCGTCCTGTGTCATCGTGGAGCGTCCGATATCGATGAAAAACGCCTCGGACGGGCTGGAGCCGACGAGCGCTCCATCGCGCCATACGCGCGTCAGGAACGCGTCGATCGTCCGCTGAACGCGAGCCCATAGCTGATCGTTGTTCGGTTCGAAGACGACCCAATTCGTGCCGGCCTTGATGGAACCCTCAAGGAAAATGAACAGACGGCGCACGTTGATATACTTCCAGAGCGAGTTGGAAGACGCGGTACGAGCGCCCCATACGCGGATGCCCTGGCCGGTGAACGAGCGGATCAGGTTGACGCCGGCCGGATTCAGGATGTCCTGTTCGCCCGTATTGTACTGAACGTCAAGACCTACGACGCCGCGCAGAACTTCGTTCGCCGGAGCCTTCTGAACGCCGCGCGTCGTATCGGAGCGCGAGTAAATGCCTGCCATCGTACCCGACGGAGGCACGAAAATGTTGCGCTTGTCGAGCGGATCGAACACCGACAGCCACGGATTGTAAAGCGCGGCATAGCTGGAGTCGAACAGGTCGCGGTGCGTCAGCACGTCGGCCACCTTCGTTTTTTCGCGCGGAATGTCAAGAATCGCGAAGCGGCTGCCGAGGTTCTCGCAGTGCGCAACAAGCGACAGCTGGACGTTCGGATCGGTCACGCCGGGAATGGCCATGATGCTGACCACGTCGTTGTCGATGAACGACTGGATGCCCGTGCGTCGGCCCGGACCGCGGTCTTCGCCGATGAAATCGGCGGCGGACAGATTGCCCACGGTGCCGTCGCTGCCGCCCGTCAGGACGAACTCGACCACGCCTTCGGCGTCGCCGGTCAGCTGTTCGAACGGAGCCGTCGCGGACGTCGATGTGACGAGCGCGGACACGTCGACCAGGTTGGAGCGGCTCGCTACCTTGTCCACGTAAGAAGGCGCTTCGGGATTAAGCGATACCTTTTCGAAAATCTCGACTTCGTCTCCGAATACGACGCTAAGCGTAAACTCGCTCGTCGACAGCACCTTGGTCGGCAGCAGCGCCGTATCGACGACATCGCCGTCAAGCGGCTCTGCCAGCTCGATGATATTGTCCTGGACGCTGACGATGCGGGCCAGCTGGACCTCGCCGCCGGCCGCGAAGGAGACGACGTCGCCCGCGTAAAAGCCGTTGGCGTTTTTAACGCGGTAGCGCTTGTCGTTCACTTCGTAAATTTGCGTCTTGGCCTTGCTGGCAGGCGCCAGCGATACGCTGACGAGATTGCCCCAAGCGCCAGGATTCTTAGCGGAGATGGAGATAACGTCCGCCAATTGCTCGCCGTTGGAAGCTGGCTTAGCGTCCGAAGGCGCTACCCGCGTGACGTAGCAGCGCGAGCCGCCGTTCATGAAAAACTGTTCGACCGCATAAGCCAAATAGCGATAGCTGCCGAAGGCGCTCTCGGACAAGTACGAACCGAACGCGCGCTGAAAATCGGCAGGACCGGTCACAAGCAAAGGCAGCCCCTCTACCGCGCCGCGCTGGGCAAGACCGATAAAACCGGCCGTGCTGGTGCTGACGCCCTCAAGCGGTCTGGACCCGCTCTCGAATTCCTCTACATATACCCCAGGCGACAAATAATCTGCCATACTCCCCGGCTCCCTCACGGATGCATCCTGATGTCGTTCTCGATGCGGCATCCGTCAGCGGCCAGTTCCTCCTCTCTGCTGGTGGGTTAAGCGCTGCGGACGAGTAGGCAGCTTGTCCGCAGCCAGAGTCCTCGTTGCCTAGACTCGGAATCTGCGCTCCAAACATGCCTCCCTGACTGCAGCCTTTCGAAAATCTATAACAATCGCCGCCGCGCATGCGGCCGTAGCCGCGTGCGCGACATCGTCATGCCCATTGTCTGCGCGGCAGCCGCCTCTTTGCAGGCGGCGGCCGCTATGGCAACGCCTTCATCCGGCGGGCCATGCGATGATGTCCTGCCGGATCACTGTCCCGCCCGTCGCGGTCCATTCGGCGCGGATGCGCTTCTTCCCAAGCGCGAGCTCCGCGTGAACGCGGAAACGCGTAGGATAAGCGCCGCGCAGCGCGAGCGTCGCGGCGCCATCGGTTCCGGTAAGCGCCACGGCCGCAGGCAGCAACAGCGCGCCGCGCCGCCAGTCGCGCGTTACCGGCGCTTCGAGGGACAGCAATCCTGGCTGTCCCGTGTCCGGACCGACGCCGCACCGCTCCGTCGCCTTCCCGCCGCGCTCCGCGAGGATAAAGTGATCGCCCGGCAGCAGCCGGCCGCCCTCCGCCGCGCAGCGCAGCTTGTCCGACCCGGCCGCCAAATCGTCGGCAAGCCGGCCTCTGCTGCAGCCTTCTTCTTCGGCCCAAGCGTAAATCCTGACGTCCGGAAGGGGCTTGCAGTCCGCGCCGATCACTTGCAGGCCGAGTCCTGTCGCTCCCGGCGGAGCCGGAAATCTGGGACCCGGCAGCACCGGCGCGACGACAACCGGGGACTGCCTCGGGAGCGCCGTCAGATCGACGATCCTGCGCAATAGCAGCCGCAGCGGCGCGGACACGGTCAAGCTGCATTCGGACGCCTGCACGTCCATAAATGCATAACCGCCGTCCGGCGTGCGCAGCGGCTTGTAAGGAAGCCCCTCGAGCCGCACCGTTACGTCGGGTCCGGCAAGCGGCCGTCCCGTCCAGGCGTCGACCGGATACACGACCAGCGAGCACCGCGAGACGAAGGTCGATTCGGCCCTCATCGCGGCTCTCCCTCGCCCATGTCGCGCAGCGTAATGCGCCGCTCGACGACGCGCGGTCCCGGCTTTACCCGGTTCGACTCCAGCAAAATCGGTCCGACCCGATATACGATCGATAGCTTGTAGGGCAGATCGCCGAACTGCCAGAGCCTCACCAGTTGATCCGTGTCCATGTTCTCTGCCGTAATGCGCAGCTCCTCGCCGGACATCGCGAGCGAGCCTTCGAGATAAGGCGCCCGCAGCACGGCGTTGTCGTACAGCGTCTGCATCACCTTGCCCAGCATGAGATGCTCGTCCAACGTTCGGGCGAGCGGCTCCGCGGCCGAATGCGCGGTGACCAGATATGTAAGATCCAGCGCCAGCGGAGGAAAGCGGAGCTGGCCGCCCTGCGCCTGCATCGCGTTTCTCCGGGCTTCCCCGCTCTCGCGGACGCCGACGAGATATAGAGACAAGCTAAGGTCTCCTTTGTCCGCCGGCGAAGCCAGGCCGATCAAGTCCGGACGGGCGATCGGATCGGGCGACAGCTGCTCGCGGAGCAGCTTCAAGAGACTTGCGCCGACCTCCGCGATCGCGGTATAGGAGCCGATGGATGACACCCCTCTCGAAGGCGAAATAATGATAAGCTTGGCCGAAAAGCAGATTGCTACAATTTTCGCCAATAAATTCATTATATCGGCATTTTCTCAAAGTGGCTATCCAAAACTTGCATCGGAATCGCCTTCATAGGGAGCAAAATTATCTTTGACCCAAATCTTCCCCATTTTGCGCAGCTCTTGCGCAGACGCTCGCACCAGATGCGGCATCCCGATCGGCTGATCTTCTCCTGCCGCCAAAAAGGCGGCGGTCAGTACGATATTTTTGATATGGCCGCCGGCCACGTCAAGCCTGGCGGCCAAAAAGGCCAAGTCCAGATCGTCCGCAGCCGGTACGGACGGCGGCAGATGCGTCCTGAAAATGCGCTCGCGGTCCCCGGCGTCCGGCGCGGGAAACTTGATGACCGCGCTCATCCGGCGCAGCAGCGCTTCGTCCATGTTCTGCAGCAGGTTCGTCGCCAAAATCGTCACGCCGTCGTACGCCTCGATCCGCTGCAGCAAGTAAGCGGCTTCCATATTGGCATACTTGTCGTGGGCGTCTTTGACCTCGGTCCGCTTGCCGAACAGCGCGTCGCCTTCGTCGAAAAACAAGATGGCCCCGCTCTGCTCGGCTTCGGCGAACAACTCCCTTAGTCGCTGCTCCGTCTCGCCGATATATTTGCTCACGATGCGAGACAGATCGATCCGGTACATCTCGAGCCCCAGCTCGCCTGCGACGATCTCCGCTGACATCGTCTTGCCGGTTCCCGGAGGTCCGGCGAGCAGCAGGTGAAGTCCGGTGCCGTACGGCAGCTTGTCGCGAAATCCCCACTCCTCGAGCACCCGTCCGCGATGCGCGAACCGGCCGCATGCTTCCCGCAGCAGCGCGAGCGGCTCGGGCGGCAGCACCAGATCGTCCCAGCTTCGCTTGGGCACGATGCGTTCCGCCATCTCGGACAACCTGTGGCGGAACTGGCCGCGCGCGGCTTCCTCCAGATCGGCCGCGGTCGGCCAGGCGCGGCCGGCGCCCGAGGCAAAGGTCCGCGCCTGGCGCCAAGCCTGCTCCGTCTGGCCCGGGGACAGCCTGTATTTCTCGGCGAGCGCCCGGAACTCGCCGTCCTCGTACCGGTGCGGCATCGGCCCCGATATGCCCTCGCGTCCGCCCGTCGCCGACGCCATCCACAGCGTCTCGAGCCTGGCCGCATCCGGCAGGCCGACCTCGGCCTGCCAGAACATCCGCCCTTCGGCGGCGGGCAGGCTATGCGGCGTACGCCGTTCGCGGCTGCACCAGGCGACAAGCGGCTGCGTGGCGTAGGCCGCATAGCTTGCGAGCGCATCGCCGTAGATGCCAAGCAGCGCCGGGTCTGGCGCCTTCGCGCCTTCGCCTTCCGCGAAGCATAACGCAGCGCCGTTCAGCAGCGCCTCCCGGACGAGCCGGGCAAGCGCGGCGGCGAGCTTGCCCGGCTCCGCCGGCAGCCGCTCGACTTGCGCGCAAACCAGCGCCTGTCTCCTTGACGCCGCCAATCGCCGCACGCGCAGCTGCTTGCCGGCGCCGGCCGGCCCCCACAGCTGCACCATCGGCCAGTGCGCGTGCGTCCGGGCTTCCCCCGCATCCGACAGCGGCGCCAGAATGCGCCACGCCTCGTCGCCCTCCGGCAGCTCGGGCAAATCTTCTGCGCTCGTTCCAAAGCCGCGGGCGATGCCGTCAAGACGCGCGTCCAGCGGCTCCGCCCCCAGCACGAAGCTGACGATGCGCGGATCGAGCCGCAGCGGATCGCGGAAGGCGGGCGTCCGCGCGTACGGCTCCTCGCCGGCCTCCAGCAGCAGGCGTCGCAGCAGCGGACTCGCGAGAGAGCGACGCGCCTCGGCGCGCTCGCCCGCGCTGTCGCACAGCAGCCGCAGCGCCAAATCCGGCGTCGCCGCCTTCAGCGTCACGTCGTCGTTCAGGTATCCGAACCACTTTTCATAGCGGCGGCTGCATTCGCCCGCGATCGCGAGCACGACGAGCCTACGCTCCCAGCGCGACAGCCCGAGCCGCGCTTGCAGCGCGGCCAGCGGCAGCGCGATCCCTTCCTCCGCGGTCTGCCGTTCGCGGTCCGCCATCCGAGCTTCCGCGTCGCGCCGCCGGGCGACATAAGCGGCCCACTCCGCCGAAGCCGGCTCATCTTCCGCAGGCTTGCGCAGCAGTTCTTCCGGCGTAACAACGAGCCCCCGCAGCGCAGCCAGCGGATCGGCGAAGGGGTCCTCGCCCGAAGGACCGAGAAGCGTCCGCATGCCTTCTTCCAGCAGCAGCAGCTCGTCCGCAAGCAACAGCGCGCCGTCCCGGTATGTAACGTTGTCGCTCAAGACCGTTCCTCCTTCCCTATCGCCGCATCAGGCTTAGCACCGCGATGTCGTCCGATTGCGGCGCGCCGTCGGCGAACATGAACACGTCCATGAGCAGCGCGTCGATCACCTCGGCGCTCGACATGCCCGGCGTCATCTGCAAAAACCGCTGCAGCCGTCCGCCTCCGTACTGTTCCTGCGCGCCGTTTTCCGCTTCGGTTATGCCGTCCGTATAGAGTACGAGCCGGTCGCCTTCGGACAGCGTCACGACCGTGTCGTAGTAGCTCGACTCGGGCATCGCCGCAAGCGGCAGGCTTTTTCTGAGCTTGAGCGGCTGCACCTCGCCCGTCGCGCGCACGAGATACGGCGTGCAATGTCCGCCTTCGCTAAGCGTCGTCTCGCCGGTATCGGCGTCGAATACGCCGCATACGATCGTCGCGAACAGCATCGGGTCGTCCGCCGCCAGCTCGTCGTTGACCATGCGCAGCAATTCGCCGGGAGACAGATCCGGCTTCATCTTGCCTTTGAGCAATGTCAGCGCGACGGCCATAAACAAAGCCGCAGGTATGCCTTTGTCCGACACGTCGCCCAGCGTAAAGAACAAACGGCTCTGATCGATTTTATAGAAATTGTAGAAATCGCCCCCGACCTCTTTGGCCGACTTAAGCAGTGCGCACACGTCGTACGGCTCCTGGGCCGAGGGCATCGTGCGCGGCAAAAAGCTCATCTGGATGCCGCCGGCGATCTGCAGCTCGCTCTCGAGCCTGTCCTTGATCTTGGTCGTCGCGGCCAGCGCGTGGATAGAGCTCTCGAGCTGCTCGTAAAGCCTGGCGTTCTCGAGCGCTACCGCCATCGGCTGCGCGACCGCTTCGAGGAGCACACGGTCTCGCTCGGTGAACGGCTGGCGGCCGCGTTTGTTGACGACCTGCAGCACGCCTTCCACCAAGCCGCCTTTGACGATCGGCACGGTCAGCAGGTTGCGGGTCTCGAAGCCGGTCGTGTCGGCCACCCTGCTGGACCAGCGCGGATCCGCCGCCGGATCGTTAACGACGATGCTGTCGCCCGATTGCGCCACGAGTCCCGCAATGCCCTCGCCGACCGGCAGCCGGATGCGCTTGACCTCTTCCCCCTTGCCGCCCGTGGCGACCTCGAAAAACAGCTCTTGTCTCTCCCGGTCCAGCAGCAGAACGGAAGCCGCCTCCACCGGCAATATCGTTTTGGCCCGCCCGATGATCAGCTCGATCTGCTCGCTGCGCCGGAGCGTCGAGTTCAGCTGCAAGCTGATATCGAGCAGCGTGCGAGCCTGCCGCACGCGGGACCGGCAGACCGCATAAACGGCCGCGCCGCCGGCAAGACCTCCCGCCGCGACCGCCGGAACGATCGCCGCCCACAGCATGTCCATCGTCTTCATCCCCCTCCGCGCACGCGGCCCGAGCCGGCGTACGCCTACTGCGGCTCCGTTCCGTTATCTGGCCGCCAGCGCCGCCGCCGCCTGATCCGCCGTATCCGCCGTCTCCAGAATGCCCAGCAGCCCCGACATCTCGAACACTTCGCGCACCGCTTCGCTCATGCCGGCGCAGATCAGGCTTCCTTTAAGCGCCTTCGTTTTCTTGGCGGCCACGAGCACGACCCGGAGCCCGGCGCTGCTTATATATTGGAGAGCAGTAAAGTCGAGCACGAACCGGCTATGCCCTTCGCCGGCCAAACGAACGAACGCCGCTTCCGCTTCCGACGCGTTCTGCCCGTCGAGCCTTCCTTCTATAGAGAGAACGGCGACGCCGTCCTTCACCGTTGACTTCAAATCCATTTGTCGCACCTCGCCTATTCGTATTTTATCATCGTCAGCCTGTTGCCCGAAGGGAGCCGTTCGTACCGCAGCTCGTCCATCAGCTTTTTGACGAAATAAACGCCCAGACCGCCGATCTGACGGCTGTCCAGATCCTGCGTTAGGTCGGGGTCGGCCTTCGCGATCGGATCGAACGAGGCGGCGTTGTCCTCCAGCACGAGCCTGACGCCCCCGGCCACTTCCGCGATCGTCAGGCGAATCCGCGGATCGCCTCCGTCCGGATAGCCGTAGGACACGATATTCGTCAGCAATTCCTCGCAAGCCAGCGTCAACTGAAGCTTCATGCGTTCGGACCATCCCAGGCGCCCGCCCGTCGCGTCCATGAAACGATGAAGCGAATCAATCGCGGACAAGCCTTCGTCCAGCGCAACCGCGCAGCTCCCGTCCGCTTCGGGTTCCTGGCGCACATTGTCGTTCCAAGCGGTCAATGGCTTCCCTCCGTCCGCCGTCAGGCGATGACAAGACGTTATTATTCACGCGTATCATACCATAATCCGACAAAAAAATAGCCGTTTACGGCAAACGAATCGTATTTGCGGGGGAAAATATAAGCTATAATAGAAAACAAATCTAAGAACGGAAAAGAGGTCGCGACCTTGAGCCGCCTTTACGCCCATAACCGCCAGCAATCCGCTTCCCGGACCGGCGCTTCCGAGAAGCCGCAGCAGGGCAAGCCCGTCCAGATGCTCGCGATGCAGCGCGCCGTAGGCAACCGGGCCGTCCTGCAGATGATGCGCGCAGGCGAGCTGTCGCCGGAAGAGTCGGCCGCTCCCGCCCAGCGCAAGCAGGAACGCCCCGGCGCGCTGCCGCTCGACGTGCAGGCCAAGATGGAAAAAGTGATGGGCGCCGATTTTTCCAACGTCAACGTCCATGCCAATTCCTCGCAGGCTTCTAGCGTAGGCGCGCTCGCCTACGCGCAGGGCAACGACATCCACTTTGCCCCCGGACAATACAATCCCGACTCGCAGAGCGGCCAGAAGATCATCGGGCACGAGCTGGCGCACGTCGTTCAGCAGCGTCAAGGACGCGTGCTGCCGACCGCACAGCTTAAGAGCGGCATGCGCCTGAACGACGATCCCGCGCTAGAGAAGGAAGCGGACGCGCTCGGCGACAAGGCGGCGGCGACGCCGGACCAGGCCGAGCCGACCATCCAGCGGATGGCCGATCGTCCGACGCCCGGCCTCCCCGAGCATGTCGCTCCCTTTATGCCGGTACAGCATTCTTGACCGTACGCCGTACATATTTCGGAGCATTTCCGGTCCGGCCGTCTTAATCATTCATTGCCACTCGCCTATCGCTAAGGAGTCGTGCATTTATGAGTTCATTTCAAGCCAAATCCCGCCCGTCGGGAGCCGCCGCACAGACCGCGCAGGCCAAGTCAGCCTCTTCGCGGGCATCCGCCGCTCCGACGGCGGCGACGCTGCAGCGCATGCAGTCGCCCGCCGGCATATTGCAGCTCCAGCGCGCCCTCGGCAACGCGGCCCTGATCCAGATGCTGACCGACCCGGCCAAGATGCCTGCCTCGATGCCATCTCCGAACGCTTCGAAGCAGACGTCGCTGGCCGGCGCTCATTTGCGCAGCTTCAAAAAGGAGACTGACGCCGGCGGCACCGAGTCCTTCGAGGTCGACGAAAGCACGATGGTCGGCGGCAAGATCAAGTATCGCGGAGAGCTGGACGTCTACGAGGTGTACGACAAGACGGGCGGCTGGAAGCTCGCGAAGTTCGGCTCCGATTACGGCTTCATCCGCAAGGACAAAGTGAAGGCGCTCGGCGGCATCGCCGGCGCGCGGGACAAGCTGGCCGATATCAAGCAACAGCAGTCCGGCGCCGCGCTGTCTACCGTCGGCACCAACCCCGAGGCGGAAGAAGGAACGGAAGAAAACGTCGAGACCGCGGATAACCTCAAAGAGCTCGGCACCCTCGTGCCGGGCACCAAGTCCGAACAGCTCGAGGATGCGATCGACAACCTGAAGGGCGTGGAGGGCGCCGAGGACCAAAAGGAAGCGCTCGAAAACCAAAAGAGCCACCTCGACGTCGGCACCAATCCGCTCGAATTCGTCATGTCCGGGGTAGGCGGTCTCATCGCCATGAAAAAAACGATCGGCGCGTACAAAGACCCCGAAAAGTCCAAGATGGACGTCGCAGAGGGCGTCATCGACACCGCCGACGCCGGGACGAAGATGGTGGAAAGCAGCTCGGGCCTTATTAATGACGCGGGCGTCGTCCACGGGACGGGAGAAGTCGGCGATGCGGGCGCGGTCAGCGACTGGGCCGGCTCGGTCGGAGAAGCGATCGCCGCGATCAAGAGCGCGTTCAGCGTCGTCAAGGGCATTTACGATATGTTCAAAAAGGGCATGAGCGACGAAGGCCTGAGCAAGGACGAAGCGGTAACCGGGACGCTGGACGCGCTGGAAAACAGTCTTCAAGCCGCCCAGGGCGTCCTGAAGACCGTAAAGGCGATCAAGGACATACTGGATATGGGTACCGCAGGCCTCGCCGCCGCCATTCCGGGCGTAGGCATCGCCATCAGCGGCATATCCATCACGATCAAGACGTACAACGCGGTCAAAGCGACGGTATCCGCCATGAAGATGACGACGGCCAAGCGGGATTTCAAGTCCGCTTACGGCGCCGGCGGCAAAAACAAGGATTATGTCACGGCGGGGAAAAAACGCACGCTCGGCGGCGTCCATCTGTGGACGACGAACGCGGGCACCGATCCGGCCAAGCTCAAGCAGCGCAAGGACGAGCTGACAGCGCTCGGCACGACGGCTTCGCCGGAGGAAGTGCAGGAGCTCAAGGATATCACGGACTACGAGCTCGCCAAGGAAATGAAATACATCAATCGCAAGCGACAGGTTCGCGGGACGATCGAGATCGGCCTGGAGATGACCAACATCGCCGGCGATATCGCGACGCTCACCGGCGTCGGCGCGCAGGTCGGCATTCCGCTTAAGGCGGCCGCCGGCGGCGCCGGCGCGGCGATGAAGGTGGCGCGTACGGTCAAGCAAGCCGGCCGGGACCGTGCCTCCAAGGCGGGCGCATGGGGCATCACGAAGGCCGTCTTCAATGCGGACAAGTCTTCCTCCGCCAAGATGGCCAAGCGTATCCAGCACAGCAATCTGATCTTGGAGATGGTGGCCGCGCTGCCGGAATACCGTCCTGGCGACGATGGTATTATCAAGCAATACAAGCGCGTCGAGAACTTCATTTCTGCCAGCGGCGTGTCTACTGCCGAATTGTACCGCCTAAACGGAAATGTAGAGAAACAGCGCGAGCTGCTCGTAAACGGCATGAAGCAGCGCTGATCGTACGCCATGACGAACAGCGCGGCGCAGATTTTGCATTTACTCCGATTGAGAAGGTGAGCTTATGGACAATTTTACGAATGCGCGGGACTTGGCGGAGCTCGGCTTTTTGCAGCAAGCGCTGGAGGAAGCCGGCCTGCCCTCACGCCTGATCGAACCGAATGCGGAGGTACCGATCCCCGCCCTGCTCGCTTCGCCGGACACCGACGACGACAGCGGAGAACAGTATTTGACTTTTACTTTCGTGCCGCTGGATGACGAGGATATCGGCGACCTGCGTCTGCTGCAGGTTTACACCGTCGTCGCCCCTTCCGTCGTATCCGAAGCGCGCGCCGGAGCGGCCGAGCTGCTCATGGCAGTCAACAGCCGCCTCCCGCTCGGACATTTTAGCCTGAACGACGCCGGAGAGCTGTATTATCGCTATGTCTGGGCGATCGGCAGCGCGCACAAACTGCCGCAGCCCGAGGCGCTGCATGTCATCGATCTGTTCCTTATGACGCTCGGCATGTTCGCAAGCACGATCGGCGAAGTCGCTTCGGGCAGCCGTCCCGCGGCCGAGGCGATCGCGGCCTTGAATTCTTAAAAAGGGCGCTGGCACAATGAAAGCTTGCTTCGATTTATTTCCATTATATTGAAGATGTTCCATATGGAATTACTTGGCCGCGATTGCGGTGCGATTCAGCAAAGTAGTCCTATATGGAACTTCTTTGCCGCGGTCGGCGGTGCGATTCGGCAAAGTAGTCCTATATGGAACCTCTTGGCCGCGGTCGGCGGTGCGTTCGGCAAAGTAGTCCTATATGGAACCTCTTGGCCGCGGTCGGCGGTGCGAATCGACAAAGTAGTCCTATATGAAACCTCTTAGCCGCGGTCGGCGGTGCGATTCAGCAAAGTAGTCCTATATGGAACCTCTTGGCCGCGATCGGCGGTGCGAATCGGCAAAGTAGTCCTATATGGAACCTCTTAGCCGCGGTCGGCGGTGCGATTCAGCAAAGTAGTCCTAGATGGAACCTCTTGGCCGCGGTCGCGGTGCGATTCGAAATGGTAGTTCTATATGGAACTTCTTTGCCGCAGCCCGTAACGTGATACAACAAAGAGGCTCTATACGGAGCCTCTTTGTGTCGGTTTTAAGCGTGGTCCCGCAGCAATCGTTTGTGCACGTTGAAGCTCGGTATCGCCTATCTTTTTGCCGCGGATACCCGCAGCTCCATGCCTTCTGCTGCAAAGCGCGCCCATGCGGGCAATCCGTAATCCCGCCTGAAGTCGATATCGTGGGACATGTGGGTGAACACGACCGCAGGCGCGCCGACCTCCTCGGTCAATTGCAGCCCTTCTTTGACGTCGTACAAGGACCGCGTCTCCATCGGGTACGGCTCCTCGTAAAAGCTCGTGCCGAGTATCAGCAGCGACAGCCCATGCAGCGGCTCTTTCTGCTCGTCCGACAGGTCGATCGAGTCGGGACAATACGCGAACGATCCGCCTTCGGGATGATCGAACCGATACGCGTACGAATAGCCGTTTTTGCCGTGGTTCACCTTCCATGCCCGAATCGACCAGCCGCCGTAAGCAAGCTCGCCGGCCTGCTCGAGCGGCCGATGGAGAAGCCGCCCCCCGATCCACGGATAGCGCGTGGCGACGTCCTGCAGCACTTCGGAAGGTCCGTACAGCTCGGCCGTCATTTCCAGCCAGCGGCAGGCGTCCGCCCATTCGGCGAGCCCGCCGATATGATCGACATGCGCGTGCGTCAGCAGCGCCCGCTCCACCCGCCTTGCACCGAGCCGCTCCATCTGATGTCGCCAGTCCGGCCCGCAATCCACGAGTAGCGGGAGCTCGTCTCCCGTATTGAGCCAGATGGACGAACGCCGTCTGACGTTCAGCCCGCCTCCGCGAGCCTCCTCGCAGACGGCGCATTCGCAGTAGACGCGCGGCGTGCCCAGGGAATCCCCGTTCCCCAGCACCTTGATGATCAAATCCTGATGTTGCGTTGCAGACACCTTGCTTACCTTCCTTCTGTAAGTCGGAGACTATTGAGAACCTTCGCTGCCCTGCGGCTTCGCTTAGATCGGCAACAGCTCGACGTTATCCAGCGCCTCTAGACGCGAGACCATCGTCTCCCAAGCTTCCGGCTTGTTAGGGAGCGCGGCGTAATACCAGCGAAGAAAACCCGCGGCAAGCGATGCAGGCAGCGTAGTCAGCGCATCGTCCAAGGGCCTGAAGCACAAATCGAGGCCTTCTACAGCCTTGCCCTCATGATCCCACGACGGATGCACGTATGCGATATTCAGACGCTTGAAGCCAAGATGCGACAGCACCTCGCGCCTGACGGCGGGATGCATCGGGCCGACCGGACCGGCGGCTTCCCCGTCGCCAAGCTGCGCCGGATCGTAAATCTCCGCGAACATGCCGAGCATCGGCACGCCGCTCTCCGCTTCCAGCCGTTTCAAGTGCGCCTCGCGCTGTACAAGCAAAAATCGTCCGATATCGAGTCCCGGGCGCCCGACGATCGTAAAGTCGGTCATCGCCACCGCGAATTCCGGCCGGTAGCGGTATTCGGTCGCGCCGACCACTTCCCCGTCAAGCACGGCGATAAAAACCTGGATCGTCGGATCCAGCAGCGGCTCCCGCCACAGCTCGAATGCCAGAACCTCCTCCGGCGGGAATACGCGTCCCATCAATTCATGCATTTTCAAAAAATACGGATCCTCGATCGATTCGATCTTGCGGTATTCCAATGCCATGTCGATTCCTCCTTATCCGGCCATAAAAAGAGGAAGACGGGCGGCATGCATCCCCGTCTTCCCCTGCGATCGCCAGCTCATGAAAACAAGCGTAATGGAATCGAATCGTCTTGTAAAGTTTATTCTGCCGCCGCGGCTGTTAACGCCACATCAAAAGCATGACATCCTGGACCGACGATACGCTCTTCGGAAACCGTGGCGGCATTACCGTTAAAATTCGGCAGCACGACCACAGCCGTCGCTCCAACCGGAATTACGACTTCGAGCCTCAGCGCGTCCCCTTCTTTTGTCCAATCGGAGACGATCTCGCCCCTCGCCGTCTTCAGCCGCGTGCGAACCCATTGCAGGCGCGAAGGCACGATCGGGCGGATCCTGATCGATTCGTAGCCGGGAGAGAGCGGCTCGATGCCGCCAAGACGCGTGTAAAAGGAGGCTCCGATGCCGCCGAACATCGCATGATCGTGCGAATGCATGCCGCCTTTTTCGCTCCACTGCTCCCAGAGCGTCGTCGCGCCCTGCGCGATTTGATAGCCGAAGCCTGGGTATTCGGGTTGCGTCAAAAGCGAGAGCGCCAGATCGATATGACCGTAGTCCGCAAGCACGTCCATCAAATAACGCGTGCCGTAGATGCCCGTATCCAGACGCCGGCCCTTCGCCTCGATCGCCGCGAGCAGTCCCTGTACCGCCTTCCCGACGCAGGATGCGGGCACCAGGCCGAATGCGAGCGGCATTAATTGCGCGGTCTGCGAGCCGCTGCCGTAGATGCCGGCGCCGTCATGAAAACGGGACTGAAAGGCCTCGCCGATCCGGTCCGCGAGCGCCGAGAAGCGCATGGCCTCTTCCGCGCGTCCGCAAACTGCCGCGGCTTGAGACACGATACGCGCGAACCGCCAGTACAACGCCGAATTCACGATCTCAACTTCGTTGAAGTAATTTTCCCAGCCGTCGTCGTTCGGTACGCACCAGTCGCCGAAGCCCTCTTCGACGATGCCGGCCGGCCACTTCGCGCCCAGCGCTTCGACGTATGCGGACATGCTCGGATAGTAAGCTTCCAGCGTCTCGCGATCGCCGTAATATTGGTATAGATACCACGGCAGCGTCACCTTGTCCCCGCTCCAGTCGGGATTGCCGGCGTCGTGGCTAATATCGCCGAGCCATTTGCGGTAATACGCCTGCATGCCGAAGTTGTGGATCGCGGCTTCCTCGACGACCGCCGAATCCATGAGGCAAGGCGTGCGCTCGTCCCGCTGGCAGCAGTCGGTCGGAATGCTGTACAGATTGTTCAGAATCGACCAGCGGAGGTTGCGCTGGATACGGGCAAGCGTCTCGTCCGAGCTGCTAAATTCGCCGGCTTCATCGACATTGGCATGCACCGGCACCGCGAGCAGCTCCAGCAGCTCGGCATCGCCCGTCGCTTCTACGTAGCGGAAGCCGTGATAAGTAAACCTGGGCTCGTAAGTCTCTCGTTCGGCCTCGCCGCCTAGGATGTAAACGTCGGTCGCCTTGGCGTTACGGTTCGTCCACGGATCGATCGCGCCGTCTCCGTCGATGAGCTCGCTATAGCGAAGCACGATCCGCGCTCCCGCCGGTCCTCTGACTGCGGCTCTCGCCCAGCCGGCGATATTTTGCCCGAAATCGTAAACGGACGTACCCTCCCGCGGCCGCAGCACGCGAATCGGCTGCAGCGTTGCGTGAGCAATGACCGACGGTTGTTGGTTCGGCGCTAGCTCGCCTTCTGGCGGCTCGGCGCGCACCGCGTGCCCCCATCCTTCGGCCGGGAACCCCGGCAGATCCCATCCCGGCTGCGCAAGCCGGGCATCGAACGTTTCGCCGTCGTAAATGTCGTTGGCGAGGAGCGGGCTCGGCTTCGTCAGCCAGCTCTCGTCCGTCGCTACGATAATCGCCGTCGAACCGTCCGCAAGCGTGGCCTTCAGCTCCAAAGCGACCGCTTTGCCGCGTTTCCACTTCCAGCCCCAACGCGAATAGTTCATATTGTAGCCGTTGCCAAGCCAGAGTCCGATTGCGTTCGTTCCGGTATTCAATAGGTCTGTCACTTCGTAAACGTCGTAAAGCAGCCTGCGATCGTAAGGAGAATTCGCGGGCGTCAGCAAGCGGGCATCGGGCTTCGCGCCGTTGACGCTCAGCTCGTACCAGCCGAGGGCGTAAACGCGGAGCTCCGCCTGCTCGACGGCAGACGGCAGCTCGAAGTCCTTGCGCAGCAGCGGGCTGTCGGGCGCGACAGGCGCCTCGCAAATGGCCAGGACGTTCTCGTCCAGGCGCAAGCCGCTTCCCGAGCCGTCGATGCGACCGCCGCCGAATTGGATCGCGGCGGGATCGTAAAACCGGTTGACGTACAGGATGCGTCCGTCCGGCGCAAAAACGCGCAGATCCCGGCAGACGGCTGCGCCTCCGCTCCCGGCTTTGAAGCCGATCGTGCCGGATTCGCGCTCTGGCTCGCGGGCGCTTAGTACGGTACGTCCGCCGATGACGACGGCGATGTCCTCGGCGCTCCGCTCAAGCCTGATCCGAATGGAGCTCGGCAGGTTGTCAAGCTCGGGCGCGACCGCTTCAGCCAACGCTTGGCGAGTGCCGTCCTCATTGACGAACAACGTCACGCCGCCGGACGCAGCATCCAGCGAGCAGCCGCTATAGCGCGTTTCCGACCTAACGCCGAACAGAATTTCCAACGTGCCCGCCTCTAAAAATACGTTCAGCTCGATCGCATATTCGTCCCAATCCCGATGGCCGGCGACAGGGGCGGCGATCCAGGCCGCTTCTTTGAATACATCGTGTCTTACGAGTTGGCTGGCTTGGTCAGTCATGGCTGCGTCCTCCTTGGTTGCGGTCTTTCGGCTTTTCGATTGCCTGCGCGCCCAGCGCATGCTCGGCAGGAATTGCCGGCGCATTCCAAGCGTCAGCCGTCAATCCGGCAAGCGCCGTTCCGTCCGGCGCTTCATAGCCAATCGCCCGCTCCTCCCCGGGGCGCAGCCCGAACGCGTTGTCCGCAAGATAACAGTTCCAGGCAACCGGGAATCCGGAGAGCGTCACGCGAATCGCGGGCACGACGCCCGTGTTGCGGATCCGGATAAGCCCGCCGCCGTCGGAAGGCTCGACCGACAATTCGAGGGAAGTTCGGGGCAAACGGCGCATCGGCGCATCCGGCAATCCTGCGTACAGCGCGAACGCCTCTTCGGCGACCGCCCCCGGATATTCGTTGCCGTCATGCAGATGCGCTTGCTCGAACGCGATCAGCTCTTCCGTTTTCGGCTGCGCGTTAAATTCATACCATTGATCGGAAATCAATTGATCGGAAATCGCCTGATCTGTAATTGCTTGATCGGAAATCGCCTGGCCGGAGCTCGCCGCGCCCGCTTTGCGCTGCAATCTCACCGCCAGCAAAAACGGCGTCAGCCGTTCGGCCTCGCCGGGCAGCTCAAATGCGACCCGGCCCAGTTTAAAGCGGCCGTTCGCCTCCAGTTCGACCTCGTAGCGGCCGGTCCAAAGCTCGTTTAACCCGCTATCGTATACCGTCGCAACCGCTTCTGCGTCAAGCAGCGCTTGGTTCGTATCGTTGGCGGCATGCAGCTCCGCTTCGAACGTCTCGCCCGCCTTCCATCCGCCGATCCGGTCGTAGGTCGCGAACGCGGACTGCGGACTGCAAGCCCGTTTCGCGTCATAATAGGACAGCTTCGGCGTTCCGTAGAAATCGACGATGCCCCAGGA
The DNA here is from genome assembly GCF_042649185.1 of Cohnella sp. GCM10012308. Lineage (NCBI taxonomy): Bacteria > Bacillati > Bacillota > Bacilli > Caryophanales > Paenibacillaceae > Cohnella > Cohnella sp. GCM10012308. Next base: position 17,418 of record NZ_JBHRYU010000027.1, on the reverse strand, counting down.
ATGTCCGGGGAACAGATCCGTGAATTTGTAATACCAAAACCCGGTCTTCCCGTCCGCCGCGCCGGCGCGCTGAATCTCCGCGGTAAAGCGGATCGACTCTCCCTGCGCCGCCTGGGAATAGGCGATATACGAGTCCCAATCCCGTATCGGACCATATGCGCCGTAACGCATGACCTTGATGACGTCCTTCAGCGAGAACTGATGGAAATGCGCCAGCCAGCCCCGGCTATCCTCCGTCGGCGGCCACGCGGTCAAAGCCTCCTCGGGCACGAATCGGACGCAGCTCGCACGCGCGGGCATGCTCGGCACCCCGTATTCTCCGTAAAATACCGACGGCATCGCAAGCGTCGCCGCGTCGAGCGGCTCTCCGCCGTGATATACGTTCCAATTATGCGCGCTGCCGCCCCACGGATCGGTCCGGTGGAACGTCCGGGACGGATCGATTCCGCGGCAGCGGCGGCCGACCAGATGCAGCCCCTCGTCCGCGCCGCCGTGCTCGCCGTTTTCGTTGCCGCCGCCCCACATGGCAAGCGACGGGTGATTGCGCAGCCGTTTCACCGATCTCGTCACCTGCCGGTCGAGGACGCCGAGATCGGTGTGCGGCGCGTCCATCGGTCCCCAGCATAGCGGGAACTCCTGGTACACCAGAATGCCCGCCTCGTCGCAAAGCCGGTACAATACGTCCTCCTCGACGATGCCGCCGCCCCAGGCGCGCAGCATTTGCACATGCCCGCGCCGCGCCAAGCCGATCAGCCGCGCGTACAGATCCTCGCGCTGTTCGAGCATCGGATCCGGCCAGCACCAGTTCGCGCCTTTGATGAACATCGGCACGCCGTTGACGACGAACTGCCAGCGGTAATCGGCTTCCGGACGGGCGCCCTGCGCGGCAGCCATCTCGACCGTGCGCACGCCAAACGTCGTCTCCGTGCAGCCGACCATGAGCGTAGACGGCACCTCTTCGCAGTCGCCGCCGTCCGCGGCTTCCTGTCCGAGCCCGTTCGCGCCAGCCGCTGCGGTTTGCCTGATGCCCAGCTTCAAACGATATAGCGCCTGCTCGCCATATTCCGCCGGCCACCATAGCGACGGATTGCGCAATGTCACCTCGGCGACGTAACGGCTGCGTCCGTTAGGCGCTTCCAGCCTGCAAAAGAATCTGACAGGATGGCCCTCGTTTGCGCCGATACTGCCGGCACGACGCCCATCGCCGTCCTCCCCCTGCCGCCGAATCTCTCCCTCGACCGTCAGCGCGACAGGCTCGGCGAGCGAGTTGTCCACGTCATAAGTGATCTCCAGCACGGCGACCTCGGGACCGATTGATCGGGTGACTACGAACGGATCGCAAATCGCGACGTCGGGCTCGGCCGCGAGCCAGACGTCCTTCCAGATCCCGAGCGAGATCAGATGCCCGTAGTGCCAGCCAAAGCCGGGACTGCCTTTCATGAGGCCGTTCCAGGACTGGGACGCTTGATCGATGCGGACGACCAGCTCATTGAGCCGATCGAAGTCGACGAGCCGCGTTACGTCAAGATCGGGACCGCCGAACATGCCCGCGTGATGGCCGAGCGACATGCCGTTCAGGAACACCGTGCCCGAATAGTCGATGCCGTCGAACCTCAGCGTCAGACGGCGCCCCCGCCACTGTGCCGGCGCGTCGAAGCTGCGCGCGAACCACCAGTCGCTGCGCTCCGCGCGCGTCCGGCGGAACCAAACGGGCGTTTCCTTCGGCTGGCCGTGCGTTTCCAGCTCGTCGATCGAATTCGTATCCCAGTACGGATCCGCGAGCTCGCCGAGACCGACAAGCGCGCGCTGCACGGTCGTCGGCACCGTCACCTCGCGCCAGTCGCCGCGATCGAATCCCCGCGCGTACCACTTCTCCGCCATCCCCCGGCTTGCCTTCGCCTTGCGACCGAACCAGCCCGTATTCGGCGCCGGATCGCCGGGGTCGGTGGGATCGCTGTCCTGCATGCGCCAACTGCCCGACAGGGACATTCGTTCCTGCCTGTGACCGTCCATCGCGCAGTCGACTTCTCCATCGCCCTCGGCAAGCGTCGCTGCCACCGTTCGCGCAGGCCGGGATGCCTCCGCCTCGCAGGCCGCGTCTCCGTATAACGAGGATTTGCGGTACGCTTCGTCCTGCAAGTCATCCAAATATCGTTCCGTCATGCTGCGGCACTCCTATCCGTTTGATTTCATCGAACGAACAGGGAGCCGAAGCCTCTCTCGGCTCCGGCTCCCTGTCATGGCGGCTTTGCCGCGCGCGGCGGCCTTTATTGCAGGCTGTGCTCCGCTCTCAGTCTTTGAACTTCGTCGTTGTAGAACTTCGTGAAATCGTCCGCGCCCGCTTTTTTGAAGGCGTCGAGCGCTTCGGCCTTCGCTTTGTTGTATGCCGCTTCGTCCTTCGCCAAGATGATCTTGGCCGCCTGGCGCGTAGCGAGCTCCTTGAGCGAAGCCTCTTTCTTTTTCCAGTCGTCCGTCAGCGTTACGCCCGGGACCGTGTTTTCCTTGAGCACTTGGTCCTCGCTCATATTGTCCATCCAGGTCGTGGCGGACACGAGCTTGCCTTCCTTGATGAGCTTGCCGAATACTTCGCCGGAGTAAGACGCCCCATAGTGCTGGGCGAAGTCTTTTTCAAGCGGCGTCGCAGCCTTGACGAGCGCTTCTTCGGTATTGAACAGGTTGAGCGGCTGGCCGTCCTGCGGGTTGGCGACGTCGCCGCCGAGGCCGATGATGTTCAGGTCGAGCGACATGCCCGAAGTTTCGAGCGGAATGCCGCCCGTCGCCTTGAGCGCCAGTGAGTCCTCGGTCAGCGTCGGCTTGCCGTCCGTCAGGTTCCAGTTCTGTCCTTCGACGCCGCTGTACATCGTTCTTGCGCCTTCGTAGGAATAAATATAATTCAGGAACTCCATCGCCTTCTCCGGATTTTTGGAGCTCTTGGAGATGCTGTACGATTTGTCCTGCCAGCCGAGCGGGCGAATCTCGCCCGTCCAGGCGTACTTGCCCGCCGGGATGACGATAAAGCCTTTGCCGTCGTTCGTATGCTGCGCGTTGAAGTCGCCCATCGCCCAGGTTGCCGGTCCGACGACGATCTGGCCGGAGGTCGCCTTGGCCATGTAATCGTTGTTTTTCATCGTCAGGCTATCCGGATCGAGCAGCCCGCGCTGGTTGGCGTTGAAGTAGAACTTCATCGCGGTCCAGAAGTTGGAGGTCTCGTCGGTCAGCGTGCTGATGAACTTTGTGCTGCCGGTCTCGTGCATCGTCAGATCGCTCGTCACGCCAGCCATGTTGTTGAAAATGATCGGCGGGATCGTGTACGGCCACAAGCCCCAATCCTGCCACATCGAAACGCCGTACACCTTTTTGCCGTCGTCGGTCTTCGGATGCTTCTGAACGATCTGGTCGACGACGTTCAGCAGATCGTCCATCGTCTTGACGTCCGGCGCGCCGACTTCCTTGTACCAATCCCAGCGGATCGTCGGGCCGATCGTGATCGGACGGACGAACTTGCCCGACTTCGCCTGAACCTGCGGCGGCAGGAAGTAGAGCTTGCCGGTGCCGTTGCTCCAATTTTTCTTGCTGAAGTCGACGACCGTCGGAATGTTTGCGGTAATGTCTTTGCCATGTTCGGCGAGGAGATCGTCCATCGGGACGACGAGATTGCCTTCGATCAGCTGCTTTTGATATTTGTTGACGTCCGAACGGACGATATCGGGCAGGTCGCCGCTGGCCAGCATGACGTTAAATTTATTTTCGTCGGCTTCGACGTATTCGATCTTGACTCCGATCTTGTCGGCGATCGCTTTGGCTACCGGGCTTTCGTTGTACTTGTTCCACTTGGTGCCCGGCTCCATGACCAGCACGCGGAGCGTGACCAGATCCTTGGCCGCTTCGGCCGAAGCGCTCGGACTTGCGGCGGCCGAGCTTGCTCCTGCGCTTGCCGATGCTGTCGCGGACGGCGAAGCGTTGTTTCCATTGTTGCCGTTGTTGCCGCCGGAACAGGCGGACAGGAGCAGCGAAGTCGTTGCCAGCATCATGGCCCCCAGCTTAAGGGTAGCTTTCTTTCTCATTGTAACCCTCCTATAAATAGTCGAGATTTATAATTATCGGCGATAACGCCGGATAATCCAAGCTTGTCGGTTGAAAACCGCTGCGTGCGTCCGAACGTCAGCCTTTGACCGCGCCCATCATGATGCCTTTGACAAAGTAGCGCTGCAGCATCGGGTAGACGAGCACGATCGGCAGCGTCACGAGCATCGTGATCGCCATCCGGATCGACTGCGGCGTCAGCGTGCGGACCAGATCGCCGCGGTTGAGCTGCTCCGTCGTCGCGTTGGACAGGTTGCTCGATTGATTCAGGAAGTTGTAGAGCACGAGCTGAAGCGTTTGCAATTTCGGATTTTCGACGAGAAAGTAGTTATCGAACCACGTATTCCACTGCCCGACGGCGGCGAACACGGCGATCGTCGCGATGATCGGCATCGACAGCGGGAAGATGATGCTCGTGTAAATCTTGAAGTAGCCCGCGCCGTCGATCTTGGCGGATTCCTCGAGCGAAGCCGGCAGCTGCTCGATAAACGTCTTGATCAGAATGACGTTAAAGCCCGCAAGCGCCGTCGGCAGCACGTACAGCAGGAAGCTGTTTTGCAGTCCGTACGTTTTCATCGTCAGGTACCAGGGGATGAAACCGGCGTTGAAGTACATCGTGACGAGAACGAACCGGTAGATCGTTTTGCGAAAAGGCAGCTCTTCTTTCGTGATCAGATAGGCGAAGAACGAGCAGCAGAAAACCGTAATGAACGTGCCGACGACGGTCCGCGACAGCGATACGAAGGCGGCGTCCATGATGCCCGGCAGTTGTACCGTGGTCTCGTAAGCCTTGAGCGAGAGGCCCGCCGGCCAGAAGGTGACGCCCTTCTGCGCCTCGATCGAGTCGCTGATCGAATAAATGAAGATATAGTAAAAGGGATAGATGGTCGCAAGCACGAGCACCGTCAAAATCAGGTAATTGAAAAAGTTGAACGTCAGGTCCTTGTAGTCGACCGGCCGCTTTCGCCGCTCCGGCTTCGAAGCGACGGCCGCCGGCTTGGATGCGGTATGCGTGTTCATGTGGAAGCCCCTTTCCGATCAGACGGTCAAACGATGCCTTGGCCGCGGAATTTTTTGGATAACAGGTTGACGGTGAACAGCAGCACGATGCTGATGATCGACTTGAACATCCCTACGGCCGTCGAGTACGAGTAATCGCCGGTGACCAGCCCGAGCCGGTAGACGTACAAATCGAGCACCTCGATGCGATCCGCGACCATCACGTTGCTGAACACGAGGTATTGCTCGAATCCCGCGGACAGCAGATTGCTGATGGATAGCAGCAGCAGCACGATAAACGTCGGCATGATGCTCGGCAGCGTAATGTGCCAGATCGTGCGCCGTCTGCCCGCGCCGTCGACCTTGGCGGCGTCGTACTGCTCGCTGTCGATGCTCACGATGGCGGCCAGGTATATAATTGCGCTCCAGCCGACGGATTTCCACAGCAGCAGCAGCGTCTGCACGGTCCATACGCGCTCGTAGTTGCCGAGCACGTCGACGGGCGCGCCGCCGAGTCCCAGCTTCATCAGGAACGTGTTGACCGCCCCTTCCGTGCTGAACATGCTGAACGCCAGCGCGTACACGATGATCCAGCTGATATAATGCGGCAGCGTGGAGACGGTCTGCACGAGCCGCTTGAACCAGCCGCTGCGCACCTCGGATACCATGATGGCGAACAGCATCGGGATCGGCGCGGTCAAAATCGACAGAAAGCTCAGCGCCAGCGTATTCAGCAGCACGGGCCCCATCCGGGGATCGCTGAACATTTCCTTGAACCGGTCGAGGCCGGAAAATGGCGTCTTGGACAACGGGATGCCGGGGTGATAGTCGAAAAAGGCGTAAATCCAGCCAAACAGCGGCACGTAGCTAAAGGCGAATGCGATCAGAAGGAACGGCAGCGCCGCAAGCAGCAGCTTGTACCCGTCCTTTCGCCGGTGACTCGATTTGAAGCGCCGCTTTTTGCCGGTCTGGCTCGCAGTCGTGATTTCCATAGCGGTTCTCCTTTGCTCCTATAGTCTCTCTCTTGATGTCCTCATTATAGAAGGCCTCGGGACCGTGTCGAATGAAGGATCTCTCGATCTCGTTGAAATAATTAGAGGCGCGCATGCGGCGGATTGAACGATTTTGCGGCCGGTTGAACAAAAGCGCGGGGGCCGGGGGCGAACGGGGATCGCGCGACATTGGGATTTTGGCGGCGGGTATGGTCGTTTCAATGGTTGCATCCGCAATTTTTGCGGTTACAGGGGTTGGCAAAGTTGTTTTGGTTCCTGTAGCCGCAGTTTTTGCGGTTACAAGGTTGGCAAGGTGGTTTCGGTGCCTGTTGCCGTATTTTTTGCGGTTATAGGAGCCGGCAAGGTGGTTTTGGTGCCTGTAGCCGCATTTTTTGCGGTTACAAGGGCCGGCTAGTGTGCTGTAAGCGAGAAATGCGTCGCTGGAGCTGGGCGTTTCGGCGGATCGCGGGCCGTAAGCGAGGTTTGGGCGGTTGCAGCACCGAAGGCTTGTTTGAAAACAAAAAGCCGCCTTGGCTCCGGCTTCGCCGGCTCGCCAAAACGGCTCGCTTGAATAACCTGATATTACTTGCTTTCCATAACCTACTTCGTCACTAGCACGACCAGCGTCTCGCTTGTCGTCGCGCCAGCCGCGTTGGACAGCTCGGCGCGGTATTCATAGGTGCCCGGCGTCCTTGCCGAGATCGCCGTCGTTACAGCCTGGGCGGACGGCGTGCCCGGAGTCAATGCTTTCGTATCGATCAGCACGCCGTTTTCGTACAAACGATACGCGCTTCCGTTCGTCCCCCACCACATGTTCATCGCCACGTCGTAGTTGCCGTCCCCGTCCCAATTGTTCGCGGACAGCACCGGCTTGCCCGGCTTCGCGTCTTTGACGACTATGGTCAGAACCTCGCTCGTCGTCGCCCCTTTAGCATTGATCAGCTCGGCACGGTAACGAAAGGTGCCGTCGACTCGCCCCGAGATTTGCGTAAATGCCGTTTGCGCGGCCGGAGAAGCGCTTGCAAGCCGCTGCGTATCGATCATGACGTCGTTCTCGTACAGCTTGTAAAGGGTTGCATTTTCGCCGTACCAGAGGTTCATCGAAATTTTATAATCGCCGTCGAGCAGGCCGGTGTCGTAACCATTGTCGCTGGACAACACCGGCATGCCCGGCTTCGCGGCAGCCTGCGGCTCGGCAGCAAGACCCGCGCGCGCCGCCGTCAACACCGACAGCGCGGCGTCGATTTGCTTCTGCGTGGACGCCTCGTTTGCGAGCGTCGCGCCCGCCGCCGCCAGCGCCGTCTGAAGCGCGGACCAGCTGCCTGCCGTATAGGCGGCTTCGTTCAAGCCTTCGGCCGTGATCGCCTCATGCTTGGCCTGAAGCTGCGTCCGGTCCGCGGGCGGCTCGACCTGCTGCACGACGATCGCGTCCAGGAAGGCCGTATTGTCGCCGGAAGCGTTGGTCGTCACGAAGCGAATCCCATGATTGCCCGCCGTCGCCGTAAAGATCGGCGTCTCGAATGCGGCAAAACCCGTCTTGTTCGACGGCGAGAAAGAGGCCAGCAGCGTCGTATCGTAATAGACGTCGAAGGCGACCTGACCGCCGAAATCCCGGCGCGCAGCCTGGAAGGATACCGTATAGGTGTTCGCAGTGAAACGGATCGTCTGCGACAGCTCGCCTTGCGCGCCGTTTTTGGACGTGATCAGCGCGGTTTGCGTCCCGTCCGGCGCTGTCGGCGCGCCGAACACGGAGCCGTTTTTCTGCACGCCGGAGAGGCCGTTGAACGTCCAGTCGTACGTCATCGGTCCGACCCGGTAGCTCGTGACGGCAGGCGATTCGAAGCCGCCGTTCGCAAGCGACGGCACGAACGCCGCGAGTCCCGCGCGCGCTGCGGTCAGCCCCGACAAAGCCGCATCCGTCTCGGCTTGCGTCGCATACGCGTCGGACAGCACGGCATTCGCCGCCGTCAGCGCGTTTTGCAGCGCCGCCCAGCTTGCGTCCGTGTAGTCGGCCGCCAGCAGGTTTTCAGAGACGATCTCGCTCTTCTTGCTTGCTAGCGCGCTCTGGTTCGCGACCTCCTCGATCAGGATCACCTTAACGTCGTCGATAAACGCCGTGTTGTCGCCGCTCGTCGTCGCCGCCGCGAATTTGATCGTATGGCTGCCGGTCGTCGAGACCTCGAAGCCGCCGGTTTTAAACGCCTTGAAATCTTGCGACGTCGGCGAGTAAGAACCGATTGCCGTATTGTCGAAGTAGACGTCAAAGCTCTGCTGGCCTCCATAGCCGCGTCGCGCGGCCTGGAAGGAAAGCTTATAACGGCCTGCCGGGAAGCCGAGCGTCTGCTTGATCTCGCCCGCAAGACCGCCGTTCGTCTGAATCAAAGCGGTCTGAACGCCTTCCGGCGCGTCCTTCGCCCCGAACGCCGAACCGTTTTTCTGAATGCCGGCCCGGTTGTTGAACGACCAGCCGTCCGCGAAGGCGCCCGCCTTCACGCCGCTCGATGCCGTTACAGCCGGCGACTCGAAGCCCGCGTTGAGCAGCGTCGCCGGCTCCGGCGGCTTGGGCAGGCCGATCTCGACCGCGTCGATAAAGGCCGTGTTGTCGCCCGTATGCGAGGTGGCCTGGAACTTGATCGTATGCTTGCCGCCCGCCGTCTCGAAGCTGTCGGTGCGGAACGTCGTGTAAGAGCCCGAAGGCGCGAAGCTGCCGATCAAGGCGTTGTCGAAATAGACGTCGAACGTCTGCTGCCCGCCGAAGCTCGTGCGGTTGGCCGCTTTAAAGGAAACCTGGTATTCGCCGGGCTTGAAGTTAATCTCCTGATAGAAGCTGCCGTCGATGCCGCCGTCCGTTTTAAGATACATGCTCTGCACCCCTTGCGGCGCGGGCGGCGGAGCGAACGCGCTCGTATTGCTGTGCACGCCCGTATGGTCGCTGAACACCCAGCCGTTAGTAAACGGCCCGTTCCGGTAGCTCGCGACCGCCGGCTTTTCAAAGCCCGCATTGTAGAAGGTGACGAGCGGCAGCTCATCCGGTACGTCCTCGCTGTAGTAGCAGCGCTTGGGCGCGCCCGGATTCGGGTCGCCGAATACAGCGGCTGTACAGTCTGTGCCGCCTGTCGCGATCTTGTAGTTGAACAGACCGTCCGCCCCGTAGGCGACGATGCCCTCGCCTTCATAGTAGCACTCGCCGCCCTCGTATGCGCAGAACTGATAGCCGTCCGGAGCGACGCTGACATCGAGAATGCGGTAGAACGCGGACGTCGTACCGGACGGATCGAGCCCGGCCTTGAAGGCCCTGGCCTTAAACAGCTGCGTCGTGGACGTCTTCAAAATGACCGGCCGCTCGTACAGCGGCGAAGCCGCCGTCGGCGTGCTGCCGTCGATCGTATACCGGATCTCTGCGCCAGGCGTACCCGTCGTGACCGTGACGGCCTCCGACGAATCGTAAACGCCGTACGGCAGGCTTAGCACGGGCGCGTCGACCCGAGTCGGCAGCGGTCGCGGCGTCACCGTGACGCTGGCGATATTGTAGCCGTCCGGATCCGACTGGCTTATCGCCTTGATCGCCACCTGACGCTCCGTGTCCACGTCGGGCGCCGTATACAGGCCGTTCGCGTCGATCGTGCCGTTGCCGGTCCCGACGACGGTCCAGCTCACGCCGGCCGAATTGTCAATGACGTCCGCCGTCAACTGAAGCGTATCGCCGCCCGCCACCTTGGCTTCGACCGGCGTCAATTTGACCTGCGTCTGCGAAGCTTCGGTCGTATAGATCGCGAAGTTGTAGTCCGCGCCTACGTCTTCGTCGCGGAACGCGTCCGTCGCGGCGAAGCTGCCGGAAGCGGGCGGAAGCAGCGCGTTGCCGTCTCTTACAACCGCGTCGCTGTACGCATGCTTCACGAACGTCTTGCCGATCGCCGTACCGCCGAAGTCGAACGTTATGTCTTTGGGCGCGCCGGCCTTGCTCTCGACGAGAATCGCATAATCGCCGCCAGCCGTCTTGAAGGCGGCCGCGCGAACGTCCGGCGAGCTCGATTGCGCTTCGACGACGTCGCTATGCGCGGGCACGTACCGGTTGAGAAGTCCCGCCGAATAAAACGTCCGCTTGGCCGTCAGACCCTGCACGACCGAATCCCACATCGTGTAGTTGCCGTTGACGTCGCCGAGCGGGTCGGTGCTCCAGACGCCGTTCAGCTGCCAGACGAGCGCCGATTGAAGGCCCTCGTTCGCGCCGCGGATGACATAGTTGGCGAAGCCGGAATTCCAGCCGCTGGCATCGTCCGCCGACCAGCCGAACTCCGTCATCTGCACCTTCTTCGGCGAGACGGCCGCCTTGCGGGCCGCGATCTCGCTGCCGAGGCTCTCGTACGATGCGCCGTACATGTGAAAGCTGTAGCCGTCGATATGCGCGTCCGCGAGCGTATGCAGCGCGGTCGTCCAGTCCGTCGCGCTCGTCTCTTCGGGCGCCCAGATGCCGATTCGATCCCGCAAGCCGTCCGATGCGAGCCGCTGGCTGACCTTCGTGACGATGTTGGCGTAGTACTGCTGCTGGTTCGCCTTGTCGCCGCCCGTCTCGAAGTCCCAGCTGCCGTTCGGCTCGTTGTAGAACGTCAGATACTTGATATTGTCGTATCCGCGTTCGTCGATGAGTTCCTGAAGCGTATTCGATGCCGATTCGGCGAAATCGTCGACGTCGGCCGGCGCGCTCGTCCAAGGATCGACGCCCGGCAAGCCGAACCAGTCGTGAATTTCCTCGCCGTTTTTCCAGCCGAAGTTGAGCTCGATCTCGGTGCCCGCCGCCTTGAGCGCATCCAGATACGGATAGACGGCCTCCATCTCCTCGCTGTCGAAGTCATAGATTCCCTTCTCTTTTTCGACCCAATCGACCTGGAACCAGAGCCGCGCGACCTTCGGCTTGATCGTGTCGATCCGCTTCCTGTCGATCTCCCATTCGGGCCCGTCGTAGCCGTAGCTTGCCGACTTCGGCATGAGCGCGAGCGGCATGACGTTCACGCCGACGCCGAGAAAATTATCGTTAATGACGTTGTCCGTATCGATGCTGACCGTAACGTTCTCTGTCGCCGTCGTCGCCTCCGCGACCGCGCTCCCCGTCCCCGGGCCGGCCGGCAGCAGGGCGGACAGCAATAGCGCTGCGGCGCCAAGCGCGCCGAACCTGGATTTCCTGATCATCATCCTCACAATCGCTCCTTTTGAAGGGTGTGTATAAACGGTAACCGCTTACAACTCGTTCCGCCCGATCACCTCCGCTTTTTGATCGACACTCGCGGGCGCCGGTCGGCTCCCCGTCTTCCTCAACATAATCGCTTGGCAAGCGGGTTCATATGAACGATCTCGCGATCCGCTTGAAAAAAGGGCGCCAAGGCCGCGCCTGCCGGTTGAACGATTTTAAAATCCGTTCAAGTCGCAAGGTAAACGACAACGATAAAAGACCCCGCCCATATGGACGAGGCCATGCTATGCCGATTCTCAAGCTTCGCGCTCAGCCTGAAGCGAAGGCATGCGGACCTCAACCTCCGCCCCTTTGTCGCGCGGAACGAACCGCAAGCCATATTGATCGCCGAAGTATAAGCGGATTCGCTTGTTCACGTTGCGCAGCCCGATGCCGCTGCCTCCGCCGGCCGATTCATACGCTTCGCCCGTTTCGAACCTGCGGTTGAGCTCCTCGAGCAGGTCCTGCGGGACGCCGATGCCCGAATCGCTGACGACGATCCGCAGCTCGCCGCCGTCCGATTTCGCGAGAATGGAAATAAAAATTTCCTGTTCTTCCTCGCGCTGTCCAGACGCGATCGAATTTTCCACCAGCGGCTGCAGGATGAAGCGCGGCACAAGGCAGGAAGCGGTCGTCTCGTCCACGTCGATGTCGAATTGGACGCTGTCGTTAAACCGCATGTTGATGATACCGATATAATGCGTCAAGTAAGCCAGCTCGTCCCGCAGCTCGCACATCGGGTCCTTGCTGGAGAATACCGGCCTGAGCAGGTTGCCGAGCGCCACGATGCTCCGTTCGATATCGTCGGTCTTTTTCATGTTCGCCATCCAGCGGACCATGTTGAGCGTATTGTACAGAAAATGCGGGTTGATCTGGTATTGCAGCGATTCGATCTCCGTCTCCCGCTTCTGCTCCTGCATGCTGTTATTTTTATCGATCAGCTCCACGATGCTGAGGGACATCTCGTTGAACCGCCGGATGACCGTCCCGAGCTCGTTGTCCGGCACGCGGTCGAAGGTGACGCCAAGCTCGCCCCGGCTCATGTCCTTCATTTTGCCAGAGAGCACCTGCAGCGGGTTCATGATCTTGCGCAGCCACACGTAGGAGAGCGCGAACATAATGAGGAGGCTGACGATAAAAAAGAGCGCGACGGCCCGCTGCATCTTGTAAATCTGGTCGGCATACAGGCCGAGCGGGACTTCCTTCAAGATGTACCAATCCGCATCCTGCAGCCTGTAATAGACCGTCTGGACGCTCCCGCCCTTCTCGTCGCGGCTTCCGTACGCCGGCGCCCCTTCCTTTTGCGGCACGAACGGACTCGCCTTGCCGATTTTCTCCTTGTTGTTGCTCGATACGATGACGCCGTCCTTGTCCACGATGAACATGTCCCCGTCCACGGGCCTGAGGTCCGACGCGTACATGGAGGCGAGATAACGCTCGTCGATGTTAAAAATCAGCGTGCCGCTCGTCCGCGGCTCGTAAATGCTGCGCACGCCGCGAAGCATGCTGACCAGCGTGGCATCGTTCGCTCCGGTTTTGTACGGATTATAGTACGACTCCTTCACGTTGCCCTGCACGATGAGCTTGGGAAACTCGCGCTGCGAGCGCACGTATGCGTCCGACTTGAAAAAAAGCCGAACCCACTCCTCTTCCGTCTGCACGAGCGTCTGTCCCGCATTGCCGCCGACGACGCCCTGCTGCTCCGCGGTCAGATAAATCGAATGGATATAATTGTAGTTAAAAATAAACGTCTCGATGCGGTTCTGCAGCAGGTTCTGATAGTTGACGAAGTCGACGTTGCGCTTGTCCGAGATGTTCTGGAGCAAATACTGAATCTGCTCGTCGACCCAGAACAGGTTGGACAGCCGGTCAACCTCGCTGACGACGCCGTGGATGTTGTGATCGACCTGCTGGAACTGCTGCAGCAGCAGCCGTTCGTTCTGCGTGCGGATCTGGCTCAGCATAAAGGAATAAACGTAATACGTGCCGGCGGACAGCACGAGCACGCTGATGAGCATGTACGACAGCACGAGCTGCGAACGGAGACTCCGGAAGGCGTGCGGCAGCTTCATTCGACGGCCGCCTGGCCGCTCGTCCGCTGCCTGCGGTAGTCGTTGGGGTTAAGACCCGTCACTTTTTTGAATACCTTGCTGAAGTACGTGTATTCCGGCGAAAAGCCGACTTCGACCGCGATATCGTAAGACTTCATCTGCGTAGCCGCCATCAGCTCCTTGGCCCGCTCGATCCGGTACCGGTTCAGGTAGTCGATGAACGTGATCTGAAGCTCTTTTTTGAACAAAAAGCTCAAATAGCTGAAGCTGAGGTTCACGTGATCGGCGACCGCCTGCAGGCTGATGTTTTCTTTGTAATGCTGCTTGATATACTGGATCGCCTTGGTAATATCGCTGCTCATATGAAGCCTGTTGCGCGTTTCTTCGACGATTTCGGCGAAAAAAACGGATACGCAATCGAGCATCTCGAGCAGCGTGTCCGCCTCCTCGAGCTGTTCCGTGACGTTCATGAGCAGCGTTTTTTCATTTTGTCCGTCGTTGTACAGACTCGTTCCCACCCATTGGAGGAAATGAAAGAGCTGCGACTCGATCGTCTTGCGATCATCGGACAAGGACGCCTCGAGCGACGCCAGATACGCCTCGTATTCCTTCTGCTTGATCGGGGACAGCAGCGTGCGCAGCGGCGCGGATTCCCGAAGACGGGCGATTCGGGCGCGCACGCCTCCCGGATCGGGGGATTGACCGACGCGGTGAAGCTGTCCGGTGCCGGTCAAAAACTTATGCCTCAGCGCCTTTCCGGCATCGGCATATAGCGCGGGAAGGTTTTTGTAGCCGCTGCGGATGCCGCTCACGCCAAACGAAGCCGACGCGCCGAAGTACGTCGAGATCGCTTCCTGTATGCGGCTGAGCATGCCATAGGTTTCCTGCTGAATCGACTGCTCGGACGCCACGTCCTCGAACGACAGCAAAATGACGTAGTGCTTGTCGTCGATGCAGAAAACCTCGCCGCGGCGAGCGGCGGACGCGATCTCCCCGAGTACGTTAAGCAGCGTCATCTTGATCAGATGCCCGTGCTCGTCCTTGAACTTCTCCTGGATCCGCGCGAAGCGGTCAAGCTCCATCTTGCAGGCGACCAGCCGGACCGGTTGAAGGCGCAAGCCGTGCTGGACGACGAAGCGCTCGAATTCATCGGCGGAGAAAATGTTGTAGAACAGAAAATCCTTGAGCATCTTCTCCTTCACCAGATCCAGGTTGGACGGATGGGGCTTGCCTTCGCCCGGTTGGCCGCGCACGCTCTGTTCGTCCAGGCTCCGGCGCACGCCTTCGAGGACGCCGCCGATCTCCGCTTCGGTCATCGTGAGCTTCAATATATAGTTGGAGACGCCAAGCGACATGGCCCGGCGCGCCAGATCGAACTCCTCCAGACAGGAGAGTACGACGATGCGCGTTGCCTTGTCGGCTTCGCGAATCCGTTCGATCAGCTGCATGCCGTCCATCCGCGGCATCCGGATGTCGGTAATGACGATATCGGGCTTTTCTTTTTCGTAATAGTCCCATGCCGCCTGTCCGTCGGGCAGATCGGCCGCGACCTCCATGCCGTATTTGCTCCAGTCGACGGAGCTCCTCAGTCCGACGCGGACGAGCATCTCGTCTTCGACAATCATCACCCTGTACATCGCGGCATCCCTCCGGTCCGATCGGCATTCCTTCGTTCGACCTCGAATATAACCGATTCGCGTTCCGCGGACAAGCTTGCGGGACACAGGGTACGCGTTATCGCGGGGTCGACCGGGTGTTTTAATCATAAAGCGAAGGAAACGGCCGGAGGTTGAACGATTTTACGATTTTCTTGATTTTGCCCGAACGCCGAACAGCCGGCGCATCCAAGCCCGCGCCGGCTTTCTTTTTTATACGAGCGAGTAAACCCAGTAATAAAATTCGTTCCAGACGCGATTCTCGCCTTCCTGCTCGAAGGCAAGGCGCACCGTGATGTCCGTCTTGCCTGCCGTGTACTTGGACGGAATCTCGAATTCGTCCTCCAGCCATCGCTTGTACGGGTTGCGATCCGCGAAATACCAGCTGCGCGCTTCGACGCGCTCGCCGTCGACGTATACATGCGCCCGCTGCCGTCCCGTAATCTGGTCGGACCTGCGCCGCAGCCTGACTCCGGCGTTGCGCGGATCGATCGCGACCGTGAATTCGCTGTAGCCCTCGGTCTCTCTGCCCGTGTCCTTCAGCAGCTCACGGGTGCCGTCCTCGTAGCCGCTTTCCAGCGAATAGCCGCCCCGTGCTCCGTTTGCGGCGTAGCCGTGCGCTTCCTCGGAGCCGCGGTCCCCGACGTCGAGCTCGTCGGTGAGCAGCAGGCCGGGCGCATCTACGCCGTAGTAGAACAAAATGCCCGAATGCCGCAAATATTGATTGTTATAATCTCCGGATTCGATGCCGAAAACGAGCTGCTCCCGGAACGGATAACAATCGCCCGCGCACAGCCGCACCATCGACCACGGGTTGTCCGGCAGCCCGTCGTACCCGCTCGACGGATTCGTCTCCGGCGGCGTCGGGAAGCCCCAGCCGTAGCAGACATAGCTCTCCGAGCCGTCGCTCTCGATCTGCGGCGTCGCGATGCCGTCGATATAGACGCGAACGTCGCCCTCGCAGCTGACGGTCCCGGGCTTGCGGGCAAACGCCGTAACCTGCGCGGCTACCATATGCCCTTTCCCTGCGATGCGCCCGATGACGGCATCCGCTCCGCGCGTCGCCCTGGATTCGCGATAGGACGAGGAACGGAAGTAACCTGCCCGTCCTTCCGAATATCGCTCTAGGGCTGATTCCGCGGACGCGCTGCGAACGTCCCAGCTGGCGATATGAACCGCTTTGTCTCCCTTATTGACGAGTTCGACAAGCGCGCCTCGCCAGAACGGCATCGGGAAGTAGTTGTACGAGACGCCGTCCGCGCGCGTGCCATGGGAAAGGATGCCGATTGCGTTTATCCCCAGCTCGTTGCCGAAGAATGCGCCGATCGGACTTTCCAGATCAGGCGATTCATGCCCGTCCCATGTCGCGCGGATCCACAGATCGTTCGCGCCGATCCCCGGCGTCTTGGCCAGCATCGAGACGATGCAGCCCGCTCCCTGCGCCTCGAATACGACGGCCGAGCCGCCCGGCGGTATCGAGAGATCCCGATGAGCGGTCGCTTCTGACGGCATGACCGGCTTCGGGTCCTCGCCGACGCGGGTCCAGATGTCAATCGTACGGTCATAGGACTCATTCCCCGTGAACGAAATGAGATCGTCGTCTCCCTCCGCGTACGAATGATAGACGACATGTCCCCAGCCGCCGTCGCCTTTGGCCGCTCCCTTCAAGCGAATATCGGTCGTGATCTTGCACGATCTCGCGTACGGCATCGGCACGAAGCTGCGCACGACGCGGATCGGGCCGCGCCCGCCTTCTTCCGGCCCGAGATACGCGCCGGCGAGCGGCGCGACGAACGGCGCCTTCATGCCGAATTCGGAATGCTTGATCTCAAAGCGGGGCGACGCCTCTCCGTCGAAGTAAAATCGAAAAGTCGGCTCCGGGCTGTCCGGATACCGATGCTGCACGAAATTATAAATGCAGCCCGGCCCGTCGACGTCAAATATAACGAACTCGTCGCCATCCTTGTAAAGCAGCCAGTCCCAGTCCGCGTTGTAGCCTTGCTTGTCGATGCTGCCTTCGTAGTGGACCTGTACGCCGTCCCGCAGCAGCGGCAGCAGGTCGAACCGCTCCAGGCTGGCGATGCCCCTCGGCGGCTTTCTATCGTCGTTCATGTACCGTATCCTCCGCGTCAGTCCATAGTGAGCAGCGGCTTCGCGGCCGCTGCGCCTTCACCTATGATAGTTTTTTTCGCGCGAAAACGGCTTGAAGGATTTTCTGATTTTGTTGCTCCCTTGCGTTGGAAATGTCATTTTCGTTTAGATAACTGTTCATGAAACATTTGATCTATATAGACCGCAATTAATATCATAACCGAACAAGCAGACGATCAATGGTCTGCAACGGATGCTTGTTGATCCGCTGCATAAATTGGCTTACATGAAGCCTAATCTTATAAAATTTTTCAAAAAAG
>NZ_JBHRYU010000026.1:0-128058 GCF_042649185.1 Cohnella sp. GCM10012308 | reverse complement strand
GGGTGCGGGTGCGGGTGCGGGTGCGGGTGCGGGTGCAGGTGCAGGTGCGGGTGAAGGTGCGGGGTGCAGGGGCGGGGTGCGGGTGCGGGTGCGGGTGCGGGTGCGGGTGCGGGTGCGGGTGCAGGTGCAGGTGCGGGTGCGGGTGCGGGTGCGGGTGCGGGTGTAGCGAACGGGAAGCGGACAAGCGGCGTAAGTAAAATAGTTGTCAAAAGGCCGTTAATCTCTCCCCGTCGCGACCTCGGCAGCCCGACAAGTGCTAAAAGGCAGCTAATTCCCGATAAGTTCCGCCCAAGTGCCAATTTCACGCGAAATAACTGCCTTTTGACAATTATTTCTCGCCGACTACCTCATATACGAAAAAATAACTGCCTTTTAACCACTATCATGCTCGAACATGCTCGAAGCGCGGCCCAAAACGCGATAGTCTCGCGAATCGCCAAACAAGGGGGACCGCCGCTCCGTCGATCTCCCTCGTTCATCCGCTTTCCCTGGCCGTTTGCCCGGCAGTTCGCCCTGCATCTTACCAGCCGCCTGTCATTCGCCAGTCGCCCGTTCAGCCCATCCAAGCTCCGCCCAGCCCCGTTCATTTCCCGTCAAGCCGGCAGCCCCGGACCGCCCAGCTCCGTTAATTTCCCGTCAAGCCGGCAGCCCCGGACCGCCCAGCCTCTTCTTCAGCCGGGTCGCGGCGTGGTACGCCTTGAGATAAATGCCCGACAGCACGAACAGCCCCCGGCTGTTCAGCAGCGCAAAGCCGCGGAGCGGCAGCCAGGTTCCCGGATCTCCCGCGATTCTCCGCATGCTGTCGTAAAAAAACGCGTGGCGACTCGCTTGCTTTAAGTCGTCCCGCAGCTTGCCCAGCCCCGAACGGTTCTCGAGGTTATGCAGACTGTTGTCCAGCACGCGGTCGAACAGCAGCCCGGCCGTCATCTTATCCGTTTTCTCCTGATCCTCGTAGGCTTCGTAATAGATTCTGAACTTCTCGACGAGGGTCAGCTCCTTCTGCAAATAATCGGGCTTGAAGCTGTGCATCAGGGAGCCCTCGCGTTGATAATAGTTGTACAAAGCCGCAGGAACGGCCGTCACCACGCGGGTATGCAGCAGATAGAACAGATTGAATA
The DNA here is from genome assembly GCF_042649185.1 of Cohnella sp. GCM10012308. Classification (NCBI taxonomy): domain Bacteria; kingdom Bacillati; phylum Bacillota; class Bacilli; order Caryophanales; family Paenibacillaceae; genus Cohnella; species Cohnella sp. GCM10012308. The sequence goes on along the minus strand of NZ_JBHRYU010000026.1, from coordinate 126,940 downwards.
GCACGTCCTCGCTGAACACTTCCCCGTGCGCGTCGAACCGGATGTCATGCTCGGCGATAATGCTCCGCTTGTACAGCTTGTTCCAGAGGACGACCGAAAACTTCTTGTCCAGCCAATACCGGTCGATGCCGCACGCCGCGATGCTGACGGTCCCGTCGGTCAGGCCGAGCGCATGCGGGACGACCCGCCGGTCGTAGACGAGGTTATAATCGCATGCGCTGATGTCCGCATCGGTCGCAAGCGCCCGGCGGTACAGCGTATCGAACATCGCCGGCTCCACCCAGTCGTCTGCGTCGACGAATCCGACATAAGCTCCGGAGGCCGCGTCGAGCCCCGTATTTCTCGCGCCGCCTTGTCCCTGGTTAGGCTGGCGAATCACGCGAATCCGCTCGTCCGCCTCGGCGTAACGCGCCAGAATATCGGCCGAACGGTCCGTCGAGCCGTCGTCGACCAGGATGATCTCGATGTCGCTTAACGTCTGTCCCAGCAGGGAATCCAGGCATCTGGACAGATAACTTTCAACATTGTACACGGGCACGATAATGCTGACTGCTGGCTTCATGGGCATTCTCCATAAAATGAAAATGTGGATGAGGCCCCGGATCGGAGTTGTTGCATGTATGTAAGCGTGGAGGAGGAACCCGGGACTTCTCGCGTTCGCGTTAATGAGGGGTACTGCCAAGGGATGGACTCTAATTACTTAAACCCTACGAAGGAAATTTAAAACGTTAAAGCCGAGGTTGATTCTGCCCGCGCACTTGATTTACAATACGGGTACATGACCGGATTGGAGTTGAAGAATGAATGTGATTTTTCTTGCCTACGCGAAGGAAGACGGCGATCGTATGCCTGTATTCTTTGCCATGCAAGAAAGTTACATTCTTCTTCGCTTGATCGGCGGGCCCTGATCCATCCTTGGATCGGCGGATTTTTCCTGTACCCATCGGAGCTGCGAGAAGTAACTTTCTTGCGGCTCTTTCTATTTTCCCCAGGGAGGAATCCGCCTTATGTCATTGATCCAAGTCAAACACCTGACGTTCGCTTACGACGGCAGCTACGACAATATTTTTGAAGACGTGAGCTTCCAGCTCGATACCGATTGGAAATTAGGCTTCACCGGCCGCAACGGACGGGGCAAGACCACGTTCCTGAACCTGCTGCTCGGCAAGTATGAGTATCGCGGGCACATTTCGGCTTCCGTCAGCTTTGAATACTTTCCATTTCCCGTCGCGAATCCCGAGGATCTGACGCTGTTCGTCATGGAGGGCATCGTGCCGGAAGCCGCGGAGTGGCAGATCAAGCGCGAGCTCTCGCTGCTCAAGGTGTCCGAGGACGCGCTGTACCGCCCCTTCGAGCTGTTGTCCAACGGGGAGCAGACCAAGGTGCTGCTGGCAGCCTTGTTCCTCAAGGAAAACAGCTTCCTGCTCATCGACGAGCCGACCAACCACCTGGACGTGCACGCCCGCAAGCTGGTCAGCGAATATCTGCGTTCCAAACGCGGCTTCATCCTCGTGTCCCACGACCGGGCGTTCCTGGACAACTGCATCGACCACGTGCTGTCCATCAACAGGGCCGACATCGATATTCAGAAAGGCAACTTCTCGGATTGGCAAGAGAACAAGCGGCGGGAAGACGACTTCGAGCTGGCGGAAAACGAGAAGCTCAAAAAAGACATCAAGCGCCTGTCCGAAGCGGCCAAGCGCACGAGCGACTGGTCGGACGCCGTAGAGAAAACGAAAAACGGTACGCGGGTCGGCGGGCTGCGTCCGGACAAAGGCTACATCGGCCACAAGGCCGCCAAGATGATGAAGCGTTCCAAAGCGACCGAGCACAGGCAACAAGCCGCGATCGACGAACGGGCGGGACTGCTCAAAAACATCGAGAGCTCGGAGAGCCTGAAGCTCGCGCAGCTGCCTTATCATCAGGAGCGGCTCGTCGAGCTGGCAGGCGTATCGATTTTTTACGGCGAGAAGACCGTGTGCGAAAATGTGGGATTCTCTATCGAGCGGGGGGAGCGCATCGCGCTGTCGGGGCCGAACGGCTCTGGCAAGTCGAGCATCCTCAAGCTGATCTGCGGGGAGGACCTGACCTATACCGGTACGCTGCGAAAAGGGAGCCAGCTCAAGATCTCGTACGTATCGCAAGACACCTCGCATCTGCGCGGCGACCTGTCGGACTATGCCGCGGCGCATGGGATCGACGAGAGCTTGTTCAAGGCTATCTTGCGCAAGCTTGATTTCGCCCGCGTGCAGTTCGAGAAGGACATCTCGTCCTATAGCGGCGGCCAGAAAAAGAAGGTGCTGATTGCCAGGAGCCTGTGCGAGGAGGCGCATCTGTACGTCTGGGACGAACCGCTCAACTTCATCGACGTCCTGTCCCGCATGCAGATCGAGGACCTGCTGCTCGAGCATGCGCCCACGATTCTCTTCGTCGAGCACGACAGCGAGTTCTGCAGGCGGATCGCGACGAAGGTCGTCGAGCTCTGACGCGAGAAATTGTGCGTAAGTACGAATTTTGTCGAAGGAATTCTGATCGCGCCCGTAGAATTAAAAGGGATTAAGCTTGCTCGACGAAGCGATTGAGCAACGGAGGATTCCCATTGATCGTACGCACCAAGCTTGCTATCCCCCGAATCCGAGGCGCGCTGGTTCCCAGGCCCAGACTGACGCACAAGCTGAACGAAGGACTGAACGCACGGCTGACGTCGATATCCGGTCCTTCCGGATACGGCAAGACGACGGCGCTTAGCCAATGGGCGCGGCTCGCCAGCCTTCCCGTGGCGTGGATCTCGCTCGACCGGCAGGACAACGATTGGATCGCGTTCTGGAGCGGCTTGACGGCAGCCGTGGAGACCGTCGCGCCGGGCTTTGGCCACTCGGTCCTGCCTTTGGTAAAAGAAGGGCCGTCGTCCGTCCCCGCTTCCGCCTCAGCTTCGGCCTCAGCTTCGGCCTTGGCTGCGGCCTCGTCATCGGAGCCCGCCATCAAAGCGCTGCTGAACGAGCTGTGCGAGCTTGAAGGCGAGCTGGCGATCGTGCTGGACGATTTTCAATTCATCGAGCTCTCCACCGTCCACCGTTCCTGGGCGTACTTTGTCGAGCGCTTGCCCGATGACGTGCATCTCTATGTCGCAAGCCGCGTCGATTCGACGATTCCTACGGCCAGATTGCTCGCGCGGGGCGAGCTGCATCGGGTGACGACCGACGATTTGCGGTTCGATGCGGACGAGGGGCGCGTCTTCTTCGAAAGTAAAAAAGAGCTGGCGCTCTCGGGGGAACAGGCGTCCGCGCTGGTACGTCAGACGGAGGGCTGGATCAGCGGCCTGCAGCTCGCGGCGATCTCGCTCCGGCGAACTTCCGATCCGGCTTCGTTCATCAGGCAGTTCAGCGGCAGGCAGCAGCAGATCGCGGATTATTTGCTGGAGGAAGTGTATCGGGATCTCGACGAGCCGCTGCGTGCCTTTCTGCTCGAGACCTCCGTCCTGGCACGGATGAATCCGCCGCTCTGCGAAGCCGTGACCGGCCGGTCCGACTGCCGCGAGCTGCTCGCCCGACTGGAGCAGTTGAACCTGTTCCTGATCCCGCTCGACGAGGAACGGCATTGGTACCGGTACCATCACTTGCTGTCCGATTTTCTCCGGAATCTGTACGCCGGCACCGATCCCGAAGGATGGGCGGCCGCGCACGCAAGAGCCGCGAGAGCGCTGGAGGGACAGAGCTTCGTCGAAGAAGCCGGAGAGCACTATCTGGAAGGGCGGATGTACGAGGATGCGGTGCGGCTGATCGAGCGCCATCTGCCCGATCTCATCCGCAGCAGGGGAGCGACGCTGAGTCGCTGGGTGCTGCGACTGCCCGAAGGCTGTCTCGAGGGCAAGCCGATGGCGGAAATGTTCTATCTGCTCCTGCTGACCGGCAGCGGGCAGAAGGAGCTCGCCGCGCGCAAGATCGGCGAAGCGCGGGCGCGTTACGAGGCGCTGCAAGGCACGATGGACGAGACCGCATGGCGCTCGGTCATGGGCAACCTCTATTTCCTGAGCGGCGTCGCCTGTTATCTGCTCAAAGACCTGGACGGCGTAACCGCCTACTTTGAGCTGGCGGAGCGGCTTTTTCCCGAAGCGCGGCTGTTGCGCTCAGTTTCGTTCAACAACAACCACGTGCTCGACGAATTCGACGATCACATGGGCTACCTCAACGACTACCATGCCGCACTCGAATTCATGGACCGGTGGCTGGGCGTCTGGGGAGAGAATCTGGACCATCCGTTTGTCCTGTCGCTGCAAACCTCGTTCAGCAAGCTGCTGTACGAATGGAATCGGCTCGCGGAAGCGGAGGCTTGCGTGCGCCGGCTGCTCGGACGCAGCGATACGCCTCCGGTCGCCCGCACCCTGTTCTACCTGTACGGGAGCGCGTCGCGGATTCTGCAGGCGCGCGGCCATACGGCCGAGGCGGCGGACCTGCTGGTTCAGCTGCGGGCGCACGTCGACTCGCCGGACTACGATCTGTACATGCGCAGGATCGGGGCGGAAGAGGCCTGCCTGCATTTGCGGCAAGATCGGCCGGAACTGGCAGCGCGGTGGCTGGCGCAGTGCGGCATGTCGCATGCGGACGAGGTGTCGCTCGGCAGCGTCGCGGAGCACCTAGCCCTCGCCAAGGTGCTGGCGGCCTGCGGACGCGAAGCGGACGCGCTGGAGCTGGCGGAGCGCCTGTATGCGCTGCTGTGCAGGGAGGATCGCCTGCGGGACCGCGTGCAGGCGCTGCTCGCGCAGTGCGCGGCGCTGCGCGGCCTTGGCCGGACGGACGAGGCGCTGGTCCGGCTGGATACGTCCTTGCGGCTGGCGGAGCCGCAGGGCTTCGTCCGCAGCTTCGTCGACGAGGGCGAAGGCATGGCGGAGCTGCTGGCCGCGTATGTTGAGACGGAGGCGCGCGGGAAGACGGGCGCCTTCGCGTACGCGAGAAGGCTGCTGCAAGTGCTGGCGGAAGGCGCGGCCGGTAGGCCTGCGGCGGACGGGGTAGCGGCGCGGGGAGCGACGAACAGCGACGGGGCCGGCAGGCCGACGGCGCGCGAGGCGGCGGCGCGGGAAGCAATGGACAGCGACGGGGCCGGCAGGCCTGCGGCGCGCGAGGCGGCGGCGCGGGAAGCAATGGACAGCGACGGGGCCGGCAGGCCGACGGCGCGCGAGGCGGCGGCGCGAGGAGCAATGGGCAGCGACGGGGCCGGCAGGCCTGCGGCACACGAGGCGGCGGCGCGGGGAGCAATGGACAGCGACGGGGCCGGCAGGCCGGCGGCGCACGGAGCAGCGGAGGGCAGCGGTGCCGCAGGACGCGGAAAGACCGCGGGGAGCGGCAGCGCCGCGAAGCGCGGCGGGATGCCCAAAGCCGCCGGTGCCGCGCGACGCGTCGAAACTGCGGAAGATGGCGAGACGTCCGGCGAAAGGCTGCTGGTAAGCTGCTTTGGCAGGTTCAAGGTAAGCGGCCCCGACGGCCGGGAAGTCCGATGGCGCACATCTAAAGCGGAGGAGCTATTGGCTTACCTTGTGCATCACCGGGGAGAAGCGGTGGACCGGTACCGGATCATGGACGCACTATGGGACGACGATTCCGCCAAAACATCCGCCAACCTGCATACGACGGTGCACCTGCTTCGCAAGACGCTCGGAGGTATCGGCATCGAAGGCGTCGTTCAGCACAACCGGGGGTTTTACCGTGTCGATACCGACATTCTGGAATGCGACTATCTGACGTTCGAGGCTTGGGTGTCGGCCGGCATCCCCCTGACCCTCGACAACATCGACCGTTGCGAAGCCATCGCCAAGCTGTACGCGGGACCGTATCTGTCGGACAACGGCTATCATTGGTCCGATCCGATCGGGAAGAGCCTCGAAAACGAGTTTTTAGCGCTGCTGCTCCAAATTTACGATTATTATTTTGAAGATGGGAATTATCCGGCCGCCATTGCCGTGATGAAGAGAGCGCTGAAGCATGCCGCCTGGCGGGAAGACGTGCACGTACGGCTCATTCAGGCGTACCTGGCGAACAAAGACCGGATCGCAGCGCTCAAGCAGTACGATGCATTGAAGCGAATGCTGCGTGTCGAGTATCGGCTGGAGCCGGGAGATGAGGCTAAACGGCTATTGAACCTGCGCTGAAGATCCGACAAAGGACGTCAAAAATCCAACAAAACTAGGGTTTTCAAAATTATGGAAGTACCAGCGGTTTACGATGAAATCCCTTGATAGATCAAGCTTTTTTTAGTTCCGCACATACATTTGCGTATCATATTTTGTTTAGTTGATTTTGCTACTATAGGCTCAGCTTAAACAGAATGCAGAGGAGGCCTATCGGTTCACGATGAAAAAAAGAACGGTTAGCTTGTTTCTCGCTTTGTCCATGTCCCTCCCGAGCGCGGCTGCGTTCGCGAAAACGTCTGCCGACTTCAGTGACTTGAAGGATCTGGACGCGGCGACGAAGGCCAAGTTCGACGCGCTGATCTCGGCGGGCGTCTTCGACGGCGTATCCGACACCACCTTTGGCTTAAAGGACGAGATGAATCGCGCCCAATTCGCCAAGGTTGCTGCCCTGATCTACGGTCTGGATGTCAACAAGGATCTGAAAACCTCCAGCTTCAAAGACGTAAAAGCCGACGATCCGGCGAACGGTTATGCGCTGCCGTACATCGAGGCGATCAAAAAAGCCGGCATCACGGACGGCTACGGATCAGGCGTATTCGACCCTGGGGGGGAGGTCACGAAGGAGCAGCTGGCGGCGTTCCTGATCAAGGGGCTTGGACAAAAAGATGAAGCGCAGAAAACGACGGGCGTTAAAGACGAGACTGTGTCGGATTGGGCCAAGGGCTACGTCGCGCTGGCTTTGGAATTGAAGCTCCTGAACAATGGCGCAGACGGAAAGTTCGGCGGCCAAGCGAACGCGACGCGCGACCTGCTCCTCACCGGAGCCTATGAGGCTAAGGAGCAGTATGTTCCACCGGGATCGACGCCGACTCCAACGCCTACACCGACTCCGACGCCGACTCCAACACCTACTCCGACGCCGGTTTATCAGACGCCTGCGCCGACGCCAACTGCAACGCCTACTCCGACCGCGACGCCTACACCGACTCCGACCGCGACGCCTACACCGACGCCGTCACAGTCTCCGTCACCATCGCCATCCCAATCGCCGTCTCCGTCGCCGTCTCCATCGGCTGCTCCGGCTATTGCGAATTATACGGTTGCACAAGGCAGCTTGGCCTACTCGACTAGCATCACCTATTCGGCTGGCCAGGGCAACGCGCTGCGGATTAAGAAGCAGGCGGACGGCTTCTCCACTCCGAAAGTCGGCGATGACGTGAGCGGGATTACCGAAGCTTATCAGTCTGGCGCCAATATCGTAAATGTCGAAGCAGACGAGCATATTGGACTTTACGAGGTCAATGGCGTGACCGGTGCTGTTTTTCGGTTCAGCGATATTACGGTGGATAATACGAAGATCGCAGAGGAACCTTTCCTCGAATTTACGAACTTCGGAGATCTTGAAATCGGCTCCCTAACGGGAACTATTCGTTTTACTGGTCTTAAGTTGCCTGCCGGCGCTACAAAGTGGAAGATTTCGACTGCTTCCAACTTTATTGATACACCAGCAAAGGGAGCAATCTTTGAGGGCGAAAATTATACAAAAGTCGATGATGTATGGGCGGACATCGACATTTTGCAGGGCGCTTATAACATTATTTTGTTAGCGGCAACGGATGATGACGGTCATATCATCGGATTTAGGCAAATACCCTACGATGATACTCCGACTGATCCAAACGGACCTAATATTCCCGATCCGACAGATCCCAATTTCCCTAACATCCCGAATTTCCCCAACATCCCAAATTTACCGCCAATAACGCCAATACCTTAAACTTGCAGTCCCGGAGCTGCAAGACAACTATAACACCCGCATTAAAACAAACCGTCAGGGGCTACCCCCTGGCGGTTTGTCGATTCTGTAGCTCGCGCCGCGGTGAATAGCTGCCAAATGACTGTTATTTCCACCCAAATCCCCGTCTCGTCTCGAATAGCTGCTAAAAAGCATTTATTTTCACAAAGAAGACAACAAATGCCTCCTGTAGTCAAAAATAACTGCCTTTTAACTCTTATCGGCTGCATCTGGGATGAAGCTTGCGATTTAACTGCCTTTTAGCAATTATCGCTGACCAGTACTTCGACTCTTCCTTGAACAGCTCGATCGCTGTCCGGAAGATTTGTGCCTTCACAGGCAAGCAGAGTAAGTCCACGATCAATCCGTCTTATACTTCTCCTTCAAAACGCCTGCCCCAACGCCCCCGCCAACCATCAGGATCAATGAGGCGAAGTTCCAGAAAAAGCGACCGCCAACCAACTCGACTTCATAAGACGTGAGCTTGTTTAACGCGAGTACGCCCAGCTTCAACGCCAACAGCACTGCGCCGACGAGAAACAGTATATCGCATGCCGCCTTTAATCGCGGATAAGCCAGCTTTCTGCCGTCCTTGATCACTTTTCGCTTCAGCTCCTCGTCGCTCCGCAGCAGCTCGTCGATGGTCAACTCCAATAAATCGCTGATTTTGATAACGATCTCGATACTCGGGTAATTCTGTCCGTTCTCCCACTTCGATACCGCCTGGCGGCTGACATACAACTTTTCGGCCAACTCCTCCTGCGACCAGCCCTTCCTATTCCGTTCCGTCCTCAACTTCTCCCCGAATACCATCTAGCAGCTATCCTTTCCGCGGTGGATATGCCCTCATTATCGAGTCCGGTCCGACCGAAAGTAAAGAACGTTCTCGTTGCGACGCGCCGCAACGCCAGGTTGCGCAGCCATTTTACGCAAAAAACAGAGCACGCGAGGATCTCGGCATTCCTGCCGCTCAGAATCATTGGTTGATAGGCGCCACGCAATGATCAAGCAGTTGCCAAACTGTACATACTAAAAAGAGCCGCAACTTCCGCGGCTCTTCAAATAGGTAAACCATAGCGAAACGATTCCCGACTAGACTGAATCGGCACGAGGAAGGCTGGATTCCTCCGCGTCTGCCGTCTCGCGCCCCGCGGTTGAAGGAATCAATCTCTTAAGCTGAGCCACATTGGAAGGCCGTCGTTGATGAATGACGTCCCGCCAGTGGAAATCCCCTCGCTCCAAGGAATGGACAAGCAGCTCGGCCGTAGCCATATTCGTCGCTACGGGGATTCCATATACGTCGCACAATCGAAGCAGGGCGGTGATGTCCGGTTCATGCGGCTGCGCGACGAGCGGATCGCGGAAGAAGACCAGCAGATCGAGCTCATTTTGCGATACCATGGCGCCGATCTGTTGATCGCCGCCCAGCGGTCCCGATTTGAAGGTCATGATGTCCAGATCCGTATTTTCCATAATGAGCCGTCCCGTCGTGCCCGTCGCGAACAACGTATGCGGCTTGAACAAGTCTTGGTAAGCGATCGTGAACGCAATCATCTCTTCTTTCTTGTGATCATGCGCGACAAAAGCAACATTCACCTCAATCACCTCTGCATTCAATATTATGTTAGTTATTATTACATAATAATATCATTAATCTTTATTTTCGACAATATGTTGCCCAAAACAAAATAATATGTCATACAAAGTTACATAAATGGAGGCCGATTATGGATCCGATCTACCCGTTCGAGCCGATTATGAGCGATACGATCCCCGCCGAACCCCATTGGCGACACGAGATCAAGTGGGACGGCACGCGGATCGTTACTTACCGTTATCAGGGCGATACCAAACTGTTCAACCGCAAGCTTAACGAGCGAACTCGCCACTACCCGGAGCTGCTGGACGTCTCCTCGTATTGCTCGGCTTCCTCCGTCATCCTAGACGGCGAGATGATTGCGCTGGCGCAGGACGGCAAGCCCTCTTTTCACGAAGTCATGCGCCGCGATTTGATCCAGAAGCTGGACCGCGTAGAGGAAATGCAGCGGATCGTGCCGATTACGTATATGATCTTCGATATCGTCTACTACGACGGCGAATGGATAAATCGTCAGCCGCTGTCCGACAGACTTGAGCTGCTGCATCGTATCGTCACGCCAAACGAGCGCGTTCAGTTGGTGCAAAATCACGACGGCGAGCAGTTGTTCGAGGTCATTCGGCAGCAAGGTATGGAGGGAATCGTATGTAAAGACCTGCGGAGCGCCTATGCGATCGGCGGGAAGGACGCGCGTTGGCGGAAAGTGAAAAACTACGGGGACATTCTGGCGGTGATCGGCGGATTTACGCTAAACGACGGCATCGTTAACGCCGTGCTGCTCGGCCAGTACGACCAGGCGGGCAAGCTGTGGTATATCGGTCATAGCGGCACAGGCAGGCTGACAAAGGCCGAATGGCGCGAATTGACGCTGACGCTGGCGCCAACGGCCGCCTCCAGTTCTCCGTTCGCCAACCGTCCCGACCGATACAAGGACGCCTACTGGGTAACGCCGAAGCTGACGGCCAAGGTGCAGTACAGCGAGTGGAGATGGCGGGAAGGCCGCACGCTGCGACAGCCCTCCATCCAGGCGTTCGTAGATGCGCCGCCGGAGCGGTGCAAGCTGCCCTGGGTCGAATGAATTTCACATGGTCGCTGCTTAATTCCTGAATCTCCGTGCCTGTCACGCATATTCCTTTTTCCGCTTCAGATATTGGAAGTAGCTGTAGAGGGACATGACGATGGCGATTCCGCAAATCCAGGCCGGCAGGAAGCGAAACATCGCGAACGGGGTTTCGAATAGAAAGGCGCGCCAGAAAGCCGCCCCCTCCTTCTCCCATAAGCCTTCGGTTAAATAGCTTGCTTTGATATTAAACAAGGCGGCAAAAATATTCCCCTTGAACAGAGCGCAGGTGTAGACGAAAAAGAGGCACGCGGTCGTCAGCGCATAATGGGTCAGACGCTTATAGAAGGCGACCTGCGAGCCGGCATCGGAAAAAATCTCGTCGCGGCCGTCCGCGGGCTTTTGCCAATATTGCACGCTCCCCCTGCGGCTCCCCTTCAGATGAGTCCATCCAAAGTCCTCATAGGTTCCCTTATACTCCGCGTATTTTTCGGCGCTCATCTGATTCTGATAGTCGAGGCGGATGACCATCCTGCGATCGGAAGGCTCAAAATCATAACCGCCGAGCGAACCGACCCTGCGGCAAGCGTATCCTTCGGCCAGCCGATCGTTCAGCCACTTTTCCTCTTTCAGCAGGTTAGCGAACCATTTCCGTTTTCTCACCTTAATCCCTCGTTTCATAGAGTGATAGCAGATGCTCTACCCTTCTCCGCTCGATGGCGAGGATGCGCTCTCCGTCCTGCGTGATCCGGTATACCTTCCGTCGACCCGTCTCGCCCGGCACCGGCGCGATCCAGCCGTGCTTGCTCAAGTTCTCCACGGCACCGTACAATGTTCCGGCAGCGAGGATGACCGTCCCTTCACTCATCCGCTCGACCGTATGCATGATCGCGTACCCGTGAAGCGGCTCCCTGAGCGCCAGCAAAATATAATGCATCGTTTCCGACAGCGGCAGCAGCGGATGCTTCATGAGGCGCCCCCTCTCTATATACAGTCTAACTGTACAGTTGAACTTAATACGATTATATACAGTTCAACTATACATTTCAACTGTATAAGGGGCCATATTTGCTCACGAACAAAAACGCCAGCCTCCCCTGAGTAAAAGGGATGGCCGGCGGCTCTGCTTTGCTAGCTTTCATACCATTCACGCAACAAACCTTTGATGCCTCAGGGCTGCCCTCACAGCCGCCCGACGGCCACAAGGACGGCAAGCGCCAAAAACACGACGTTAATGCCGATCTCCCGATACTCTTGGCGACTGATATGGAACAGTGCGCCGAAAAGAACGACGGCGGCTAGCGCGATAGCGGCGATCGGCGTCAAGACCGGCGCGGTCCCAGTCCCCTCGGGCAGGACCAGACCCACCGCTCCGAGCAGCTCCAGGATGCCAATCGAGACGACGAGGCCTTTCGGCACCTCCTTGACCCAGCCCCATGCGTCCGCTCCTTTTTCATACTGGACCGTCTTCATCCATCCTGAGTAAAGAACACCCAGCGCGAGCAGCCCCTGCACGATCCATAACGCGATATTCATCGTCCGATTCCCCTCTTCATGTATGTCGTCAACCTACGCCTATCGCCTATAATAGGGGGTAGGAAGGCGACCCGGAAGAAGGTACTTTAACTATACAAGGTATAGAAAACAAAACCTTAGACGACGACTGGAGGCCGCGGCATGACGGCTTATTGCAAGTTCGAGACGACGCTCGAGATTCTCATCGGCAAGTGGAAGCCCGTAATCCTGCTGCGCTTGCTAGCAAGCGGCACGATGCGGTTCAGCGAGCTGCAAAAGTCGATCCCAGACATCACCAAGAAGATGCTCTCCCAGCAGCTGAAGGAGCTGGAGTATCACGATATCGTTCACAGAGAGGTCTACCCGTCGATTCCGCCCAAGGTGGAATACTCGATCACGGCTTACGGCCAGCGCTTAACCCCGATTCTGCAGGCCATGAACGATTGGGGCGTCGGGCATATCGTGCATTTGAATGAGTTGTACGGGGAAGAACGCTCCGCGGAATGATCTGCGCGCGTTAGTCCCGATCGTCGCGGCTCGCGTCGTTCGTCAGGGGAGCGGCAGCGGACTTAAACAGATCCTTGCGCCAGAATTCCACGACGGTATGGTCCGCCAGTTCCATGGATGCCCAAGAGTTTTTGTATCTCAGCCCGTACCCGTCCATCATGTCGATCGCGCTTTGAACGTCCGTATTCCCCACCCGCAGCTCCATCGATACCACTTGGCCCATCATCTTCAACAGCCGTTCCAGCTCAGCGCTCATCCGCCATCTCAGTCCTCCGATCATCCCTTTAATGACAAGGTTTCATGATCCCCTGTTCTGTGGTAAATTATTCCTCGTATCAGACCACATCACTTCAGAAGGACGGGATATTGATGAACAACGGCACTTGGGCGAAAATGAAGAAGCTCGCTACCGATACTCGCATGAAGGTCGTGTATGGCGGCATCGCGATGGCCTACCTTTTCCCGATCATCTACGGCAGCGACTGGCCTGAAGTCGGCTGGTGCTAAGCGACGGAAAACGTCTAGCGGCTTACTGGCCGAACGCACGTAAGGTTCGGGCGGGACAATCGGATTTGCGCAAAAGAGAAAGGCGGCCTCGCGCGAGGTCGCCTTTAACATTTCCTTTTTTTCAATGCAAGCCTATCGACGCTCGGTTAGATCGCCCCGGCATCTCTTGCCGTATAGAAGGACGGGTAGATCGGACGGAAATTCAGCTCTTCCCGAATGCGCGTCGTATTGACGATCATATCCCACGGATCGAAAGGCTGCTGCTGCGCCTCCGGTGCGCCCTCGCCGCCATGGAGCTGCCGAAGCTCCTCGGCCGTGATCGGCGCATCGTCGCCCACATTGTAGATTCGGCCATCAATGCCCGGCGTGGTCGCTGCGAGCAGCAGGGCTTGGCCGACATCGGCATGATGCGCCATATGCATGCGTTTGGCCGGATGCCAGCTTCGAATGTACGGGAGTATCTCCACGATATGCGGATCGCCTTCGCCATAGACGAAGGGCAGCCTGACGATCCGAACGCCCAAGCCCTGCTCTTGATGAAGCCGCAGCAGCACCGCCTCGGCCTCCACTTTGCTTTGCGGATAAGCCTGGGTCGGGCTCAGCTCGTCGTCTTCACGGCTAGGCCGCGTCCGGACCACCGAACCGTAGACATTGTTCGTGCTGGTAAAAACAAACCTTGGCACTTCCGCCTGCAAGGCCGCATGAGCCAGCGCGATCGTGCCGTCAAGGTTGGCTTTTCTGGTCGTCTCCTCGTCCACGCCGCGGAATTGCGCCGCCAAGTGAATCACCGCATCCTTCCCCCGCAGCGCGTCGATATAGCCGTCCGGCTGCAGCAGATCGCCTTCCACGATATCCGCCCCTTGCCGGCGAAGCCCGTCCGCCTTTTCGGCGTTCCTCACCAACAGTGTCACGCGATGACCGCGCTGCAGCATACGCTGCGCAAACCGGCTTCCCACTTTACCTGTAGCCCCCGTTATAAAAGCGTTCATTTTAAGCCCTCCTACGTTTTTTAGTTGCTATACGGGCAGTATAATAGAAGGAGCAATCGACTTCCTTCCTGCGTTTATCGTAGGTTTGGGAGTGTCAGGATACGGGGGGAATAGAGATGGAAGTAGTTGCTTCCAGAAGGTCGTTGGGCGAATTTCTGCGCATCCGCCGGGAGCGGCTGACGCCGGAAGAGGTCGGACTGGTCTCTTATGGACGGCGGCGGACCTCGGGTCTTCGGCGGGAAGAGGTCGCCCAGCTCGCCCATATCGGCACGTCCTGGTACACCTCCCTGGAGCAGGGGCGCAGCGTTAACCCGTCCGAGGATGTGCTGAACAATATCGCCAAGGCGCTGCGATTGACCGAGGACGAGCGTCGCCATCTTCACCTTCTGGCCAGATCGGATCAACAGGAGCCGGAGGAAGAAGACCGCGATATCGCCACGGGCTTGGAACGGATGATCCAGGCGCTGGACCCGCACCCGGCGTTCGTGCTCGGCAGATACTGGGACCTGCTGCTCTGGAACAAGGCGGCTGAGCTTGTTTTTCATATCCCTGCCCAACCCGACGATACGATGCACAACTTCAACTGGATGCGGCATCTGCTGACGAGTGACAAGCCGGGACCCGAGCGGATGGACGAAGCGTCCCGAACGCGCCTTTTGATCGCACGTTTTCGCGCGGATTACGCACGCTTTCCAAATGATGAGCGGTTTAAAGTGCTGATCGAGGAATTCATGCGCATCAGCCCGCTATTCGGCGAGCTCTGGCCGATGCACGATGTCGAGACTGCGACCGATCACCGCAAGCAGAAGTACGATCCGCGGATCGGAGAGATGGCGTTCGAGCACGTGACCTTGCAGCCGCCGACCCATCCGGATCTGAAGGTCATGATCTTTACCGCTTCGGCGGATACGGCGGCGCGATTGCAGCATTTGTTGGATGCATCGCAAGGTTGAACCGAGGAATGCAATCATGATTCTTTGCGCCAAACGGCTTTAAGACGGTCGAAAGTGCAGGCTGGCACTAACGCTCTTGCCTCTCGGCAAACCACGCTAGCGCCAGCCGCTCCATGTCGCTGACGAACGCCTTCTTGGCCGGGCTGTATTCGTTCGTACGCGCGTAGCGCTCGGCGAGCTTCTCCTTGAACCGGCTGTACCTCGCAGCTTCCGCCGGATGACACCGCAAATAATCTCTGAAGACGAGGTGACGTTCAATCTGGGGGTTATCCGTCTCATAAAAATGAATGTGATGCGTCCGTTCCTCGCCCCCTTTGCGCAGCAGCCGCCTGCCGGGAATGCCCCACTCTCCGGCGACCTCGTATCCGAGCAGGCGCATCCGGTCGTTATATGCGTCGATCCGATCGATGTTCCGCACCACACCCATCATATCGATGACGGGCTTCGCCTTCATGCCCGGCACCGACGTGCTGCCAAAGTGCTCGAAGCGCACGATCTCATCCCCGAATATCCCGCTTAGAAATGCGACTTCGTCCTCGTAAAGCCGCACCCATTCCTTGCTGTAATCGCTCAACCTAACCTTCATCCGACACGCTCCTTGCAAGCTTGGGCTTAGAGGTGCCCGCGCGGTTTTTTCCCGGCCCAGCGTTCGTCGACCTTCTCCAGGGAGGATTGATACCGGGTGTCCACGCTTAGCCGGTACTGGTTCGTCGTGTTCTCCAGCGAGCAGTGCATGAGGAACATCCCGAAAATCATCACGTCCCCCGCCCGATACTCGGTCGTCGCCCACTTGCCGCCGTACTTGCCCGTAATAACGAGCGGATCGTCCGTGTAGTTGTTCACTTTGTCCCAGTCCGAATCCTTCGTGCCGTAGGTGCGCTTGAGCTCCTCAAACCGATTCGAGCCCAGGCACATCGCCAGACCGCCCATCGCGTAGTCGATTTCGCCGATCGGGGACCAGACAGTATACAGATTGTGCGTGCCACGGCCCATATACACGATATCATAGTGCGCGCCCGTATAGTCGCCCTTGCCGACCGCGCGCAGCCATTTGTAATTATAGGTCAGCGACTTCTCGCCAAACAGCTCATCAAAGAAACCCATGATCCGCGGCCCGTTCAGCACGTCCAGCAGCTCCGGCAGATCCTCGTTCGTCCCGCCAAAAAACAGCGTTCTGCTGCCGTCCGCCATAACGCCGTCCTCGAGCAGGGTATCCCTGTCGAGCTTGCCCATCTTCTCCATCTTGCGCAGCACCGCGCGCCTGGCGTTCAGCACTTCCTCCCGATCGTGGAAGTCGCGCAGCAGCAAATAGCCGTCCTCTGCGATCCTGGCGCGCAGGGCGTCAAAGTCATGGATAATATCGTTCGAATCCCTCAGTTCCGTCAGATGCTCCCCGCCTAGCTCCAGCTCCCGGCTCCCTACCTTTACCAGCATGCACGCTCACTCCTGTCGTCGGTTGTAGCTCCAGTATAGGGAGAGACCGAGCTTCCTTCCATTGAAGGCCGTCGCAAATGCATGTATAATCGTACAAAATATTGAGGTGGCGAGAGGCGGCGGGATCATGGTCACGACGGATATTCCTTACTATTCGGACGAGGGGTTTGTTGCTCCGGCTTTCCGCTTCCAGTCGATCTGGAAGGTGGGGGCGAACGACACGTACCAAGCATCCCAGCCGCACGGCTTCACGAGCGCCGGCCTCTTCGTCACCTACGAAGGCAAAGGGCGCATCATGTACGGGGATACAAGCGAAGTCATGGAGGCGGGTACCTACCTCCTCGTCTCCGGCGACGTGCCCTGTTCGTACCGCTGCCTGGACGGCGATTGGAAATTCTACTTCCTTCACTTCGATCCGCTGGATGTAGCCGAGTTGCTCGGGATCGCCGCTTGGCGGCCGATATCGACCGGGCGCATCTCCGATGCCGTCCGATTGTGCGAGCGCCTAATCGATAGCTTGATTCTCCAGCCTGCCGGCTACGGCATGGCCGTGCACCTGACCGCGCAGGAGCTGCTGCACTTGTTCGCGCAGGAACGCGCCGCCTACGGCCGCAGCCGCCATCCCGAGCTCGACGACATCCTGTACCGGATACACAAGCAGATCGGCACATCGGTCCCGGTGGACGAGTACGTCCGGCTGAGCGGCCTGTCGCGCACGGCCTTCTACGTTAGGTTCCGCGAGCGGACCGGCATGTCGCCGACGCAGTACGTGCAAGAGTTGAAGTTGGCCTCGGCTAAGGCTGCGTTGGAGACTACAAATGCTACGGTAAAAGAGATTGCAGCTTCGCTTTGCTTTTATGATGAGTTTCATTTTTCGCGGCTGTTTAAGAGAAGGTATGGGTTGGCGCCGAGTGCTTATCGGCGAGGATTGTAGAGTGAGGAAACCCGCCGGGGCCGGGGAGCTGCGGCGGGTTTTGTTGTGGTGATTTATGGATTAAAAAGGTCGTCAGCCTATACGGACCGGTTCGATGGATATGGCTTTTTAACATCAGTAAGTCCTAAGAGATAGTCCGTACTGGTCGCAAGCAGGCGGGCCAGCTTGATCAGAATAGCTGTCGGAATATCGACGTCACCCCGCTCATAATTGCTGTAAATCCGTTGACTGCAGCCCAAATAGGCCGCCACTTGCGTTTGCGTCATATCCTTATCTTCGCGCAAATTCCGAATACGTGCATACATCTCTGCTACACCTCAGAAGAAGTATATTTAGCGGAAAATTCACTATGCATTTTTAGCGAGAATATCGCTAAAATAAGGATGGAAGAATACCGGAGATCAGCTGTACACCTCGCAATGATGTAGAAGCCGGGGAGGGAAAGCCATGCGAAAACTGCTTGAGAAGCTATACGGCGGACAACTCAATCCACTTAATCTGCGCTCTCGACTTGAGACGCTGGACATGCTCGCTTCGTTTGAATATGGGTTTCAGCTTGGCGCTTCTTTAATAATTGAATCAATATCTAGCTGACGCTGAAGAGGAAAGTGATAGTATTTGAATGTTACACTGCCAATCGAACAGATTCTATCTTTCTTCGTTACGTTGAGAAGGGATTGTAATACACAAAGAAGCCCATCCGAGAGGAAGGGTTCTTCGTGTATTACGAAAACATTACACTCAAGCCCGGCTCAGATAACGTTTTTCTTCGCAGTCTCGATCACGCTGTAGATCGTCGCGCTGTCTTAAATGCCTTACTCGCTCCAGCGGATAGGTGGGGGCTATTTTACGCTTACTGCGCTTCCATACCGAGAGTACCCCGGCAGACCTGCACGCAAAGACCTCACTTTCTGCATTGATTTTGATTTACCTGTATTTATTTCTCCGCCATCATTTTTATTGACCTGCCAATACGATGTTTAAGGCTTTGATTTTCCCGTTATTAAGCGTGAAGTGGAAATCCAGCGGAAGTGGACTACCATTGAAATTACCTGAAATAGTAGCGGTGACAACCATTTGGTCATTTTCCTCCATACAATTGGTGATTTCAGTCTTACACGCAGCGTCCCTGTTTGCCTTCAGAATAAACTTGCTGATAACTTCGGGACCAAGAAATTCTTTTCCCACGTCCACTAATATGGCATCCTCTGCAAAACAACTAGCGAGAAGGTCTTCATCAAAAATATCTGAGGCATGATAATAGGTTGCAATAGGCTGCGGCAAAGGAACTGCCCTACTGTTAGAGGAAAGAACATTGCGCAGGCATGTAATTTTATCTCCATCCACCGTAAAATGAAAATCAAGGTAGAGGGGGTCCGGTAGTCCAGTCTTGTCGTAATTTCCGTCTGCTTTTGCGGTAACAACGATCTCTTTGGCATTCTGAACGACATTTGTGATTTTCAGTCTCAAACGTGCTTCGAAATAGTCGTGGTCGCTCCACTCTTTGATAGCGGTTTTTCCGTGATATTCTTTGCCGGCATCAAAAACAACGGCATCCTCGGCAAAGGTCGAAAGAAAGGTAGCGGGATCATCTGTATTTATCGCATGAAAATGTTTCTCAACCGGTTGGGGTAATTGAATTATGTTGTTTATCACAGTCCTCATTCTCCTTTATAATGTGCGGACAATGCCGCCATCGATTGTATGCTCGGCGCCGACAATGTAGGAAGCGCGGTCAGATACTAAAAAAGCAACGAGTTCTGCTACTTCCTCCGGACGCGCAGTTCGTCCTATTGGGATACCGCCTAGGGAATCCATCAAGGCCTGCCGGGCGTCGTTATAGTCGCATCCGCGTTCCTCTGCCATCTGCTTGAGGAGTTTTTCAGCAGACTTTGTTTCGGTGAAACCGGGGGCAACGCTGTTAACACGGATGCCTTTGGGTGCAAGTTCCGTCGCAAGCAATTTGCTGTAATTTCCAAGCGCAGCTTTGGCTGCTGAGTATACCATGGTATCTTCTCCTGGGAAGCGCCGCCGTATGGATGTGACATGAATGATAACACCATAGCCTTGCTTAATCATTGGCGGCAGCAACCCGCGGTCCAGCCGGACAGCAGCGAATAAATTAGTATCAAACGTCTGCTGCCAGTCTGCATCGGATTGCTTAAGAACGCCGCCGATCGGGGTTGTAGAGCTTCCGACATTGTTGACGAGAATATCGACACCGCCAAAGCGTTCAAGTATATGATTCACAACCTTTGTGGTGCCATCGGGCGTGCTGATATCAGCTTCGATAAATAAATCCGATCCCTTTAATTGATCTGGGGTGGTTCGAGCTGTTGTGATGACCGTAGCGCCGGCTTTCGCAAGGCGCTTTACAATTGCTTCCCCTATTCCTCCGTGGGTACCACCGGTAACAAGGATATTTTTACCTTCTAACTCTTTGGGATCAACAAATAAATGGTTGATTTCTTCCATTCATGAAACCTCCTATTATAGTTTTATTCAGGATGATATGGTTCCAGATATGCATCCAAGTCCTTCATAGATGCAAATTTCGTGATGAAAAGTACATCATAAGCATCATCCTCAGGACGTACATTTTTTCAGTCTGTATACATTGTTGAAATCATCGTTTTCCTCCTTTTCATATTAATGTTGTTCAAAATCTCAATTACAATTAGTACTATAAAGGACAAAACCTGACGACAGTGCGTCAGGTTTTGTATGAATAAATATTTATCACAATATTAAGCCAATTCTTCATCACCAGCAGAAGTTTAATATAATGTATAAGTCATAACATGACACACTGGTGTCATGATTAAACTAATATACTGTACTTGAATTGAGGTGATTTTGATGCAGATCAGCAGACTTTTCGGCATTGTTTATTATTTACTTGAGAAAAAAGAAACTACGGGGAAAGAACTTGCCGCTCGTTTTGCAGTATCGGTAAGAACAATATATCGCGATATTGAGACTTTAAGTAGCGCTGGTATACCTATCTATACGAATCAAGGCAAAGGCGGCGGAATCGTCATTCTTGACAATTTTATACTTAATAAGTCGGTACTTTCTGAAAAAGAGCAGGATGAAATACTGCTCGCCTTGCAGAATCTATCAGCAGCGCGGTATCCGGATATTGAGACTATTCTTTCACGATTAAGCAGCCTTTTCAAAAAGAGTGATGTTAATTGGATTGAATTGGACTTCTCACCCTGGGGAAGTAATGAAAGAAACAAAGAAAATATTAATGCACTAAAAATGGCAATTATAAGCAAACAAATTATTATATTCGAATATTTTAATGCCTCGGGTGTGAAAAGCTTGCGCAGGGTTGAGCCGATCAAGTTGATTTTTAAGGATAAGGCATGGTATCTGAAAGCATATTGCTATGATAAAAGAACATATAGAACATTCAAAATATCTCGTATGGCTAATATCAAAATCACTGAAGATGTTTTTGAGCAAGGGACTTTAGTAGAATCTGCGGCCGAAGCGACAGATAATCAATTTAAGAAAACTATCGATATTCAGTTGAAAATCTCTCAAGAGGGAGCGTATAGAATATACGATGACTTTAGTGAAAAAGAAATAACAAGACATGAAGATGGATCTTTTACAGTTATCGCATCTATGCCTGAAGGAGATTGGCTTTCAAATTACTTTCTCTCTTATGGCCGGTTATCGAAGCGATAGAGCCTCAAAGTCTACGGGATGCTGTTATGAGCAAGATAGAGGTAATGATGGGAAATTTGAATCGAACGATTGTTTCTGAAAAGTAAAAGGTATTAGGGTGGAAAGAAGAGAATAAAGGCAAAAACCTTTTGCTAACCGGGCGAAAGGTTTTTCGGCTTTGCGGCACAAATTAATCAGAATCCATAATAGGACTAATAACTGTAAAAATTTCTTTGTTACAAAAGCTCCACATAAGGCACACCCCTTTTTCATGCAGGATTCTTTCCGCATTCAACGAATATGTAAAATATTGATACTTTTTGGAAGGATATAATATGACGAGGTGCTCCAAATGAGTGAGTTTAGTGCAAGCTATCATTTAAAAGCTAAGGATAGGGAACAAGCGGTAAAGCTCATTAAGGACGCTGGTCATCAGGGATTTGTATTTAACGAAACGAATGGATGGGTTACTTTCCTCATAAAAGGACAGGTTTTTGATCTCAGTGAATCCGTCATTCAATGTAATCCCGGACTGCTCATTCATTATATTTACGCAGAGGATCATGGATGGGAGTTTAGAGTGTTTGAAAAGGATCGTAACGTTTTTGAGTACACCTGCGATTGGAGCGATGAGATCCATATCGAAAAAAATAGGTTTGATTTAGATGTGATTAAAGAAATGATCTCATCTCAGGGCCATGAAACGAGTAACTTAAAAGAGATCTTTGATATGCATGAGCCTGATTTCGAACATCCACCGGCCTATCAATTAGCTGAGAAAATCGGGTTAATTCACTATGAATGGCTATCGGCAGACTATATAAACAGTGACGATGAGCTGGAAGAGAGAGAATTAATCCTCGTAGAATAGTGTTAGTCTCAAAGAGGTGGTCTTGATGTTAAACGAGGAACGACTTATGGAAAGAACCCAGGAAAACGATTTTATTTACTTCGGCTTTTGGAAACGCGTATTAATGAGAATAATCGATTTTGGAATCATCTTCATTCCACTGGGCCTCTTATACCGTTTTGCAGTTTATGAATCCGTTCAAATGAACTCTATCCTACCGTTTATCCTGATGTGGATCGTTACATCCGCATATTATGTCTTGACCCTTTCAATCTTTGGAGGAACCCCGGGAAAGTTAATTTTGAAGGCCAAGGTCGTAGATCATTCAGGGAATAAACTATCCGTTTATAAATCGCTACTCAGAAGCGTATTTTATATTTTATATGCGGTAACCATGATTTTTGCATTCAGCAGCTCGAACTTCAAACCTATAAATGCGCCATTTGACGTCATCGCTGATCTCATAGGAGTCGTAACGATATTATCGGACTTGGTTGTTTTATTTAATCGCAGGAAGAAAGCGTTGCATGATTATATTGCAGGCAGCGTGGTTATCAAGCAGCCATTCTCTCAAAAAAAGGATCGCGCTTCGTCGAAAAAACGACCGTTAAGCGGTGGGCGGGAATATGCCTTTGGAGAGATAAAGAGCTAGCGGGCACTGTATTTTAAAAAACCAAGGGCGGGCGTTCACTCCGATCACTTTCGCCTTATCATTAAGTAGCGATCCGCCGGAGTTACCAGGAATTAAAGAGGTACGTCAGATGCTCGTACGCTAATTTTTCCACTCACTGTACCATTAGCTGTATTATAATCCACATCAAAAACGTGTCCACTTGCGTGAGTAACATTAATAGTCAAACTTCTATTTGCGCTAACGGTTCCCTTATAGATCTGTTGTTTGCCACCATTTAAATCGTATGATAAGTAGACATTTAGAGTTTGGGATTGTGAATTGGAAATATGTACTTGGGCATAATCGTATTTATTAATTTACTACTGATTCCCATAATTTTAAGTTTAGTCCGTTGCAGATGCGGCAAGGATCGACTGGCTCATCAGAAGGTTGCATGGCGTCCGTGATTAAAATACCACTGCCAATTACAGGTGGTATAACAGTATAATACGTGTATAATAAGTATAAGATAAATAAGAAGCCAGTGCCGCCAGCACTGACTTCCCGCACAACTGCTTCGGCGGGGTGCCTCCCGTCGATTGACCGAAGAAATGACCCGTTATCCCGT
Source organism: Cohnella sp. GCM10012308 (assembly GCF_042649185.1). Classification (NCBI taxonomy): domain Bacteria; kingdom Bacillati; phylum Bacillota; class Bacilli; order Caryophanales; family Paenibacillaceae; genus Cohnella; species Cohnella sp. GCM10012308. The sequence goes on along the minus strand of NZ_JBHRYU010000026.1, from coordinate 103,756 downwards.
GGCGTGCAACCTAGGGCGGGTCATTTTCTTTTGTTCAGGTAAGTAAGCAACGCCAGGATAAACATACCAAGCATCATTACTTCCTGAAAAGAAAATGTCATAGCCTCACCTCCGTTCTGGAGGCGGACTACCCCGACTAGGCGAGTTGTACTGGATCAGTATACCATTTTTTCCTCAACCGATGTTTTCACGCCAGTAGAAGGTACCGTGAGAAGAACATCTCCATGTCCCAACGGGATGGCTGACCATGACTCGAAGAGACATGGTGTTTTTTGTATAACGCAAAAACGCTTGCCTGCATGCAGGACAAGCGTTCTTACTCATACTTTCAACGATCACCAAGCAAAAACGCCCTTCTCATCCAAAAACTCGCCATTATGGTGCTGCCCGTCCGTCGCGTACCCCATAATTATCGCAGCAGCGGCCTCCTTCGACTTCCCGCCTGCTGCATTGCCGTTCAGATCGGTGGTCGTGAATCCCGGCGTCACCGCAAACACCTGCGCGCCGCTGTCGCGGACTTCATAAGCCATCGCCAGCGTCATGGCGTTGTTGGCCGTCTTGGAGGAGTTGTAGTCGAACGCGTTCAACGTGAACGCTGCATTTTGCATGTGATCCAGGGAAGCCATGTCGGTCGAGACGTTGACGACGGTGCCTTCGTTCGCCTTAATCAAAGGGAACAGGCGCTGGTTCAGGCGAAAGGTGCCGAAGAAGTTGACTTCGAAGGCGTTGCGCAGATCTTCTTCTTTGGTATCGGTAAACGAGCGGGAGAACGCGCCCGGCATGCCGGCATTGTTGATGAGAAGCGCCAGCTCCGAGTAGTTCTTGATGATCGTATCGGCCGCCTGTTCGATGGACTGCAAGTCGCTCATGTCGATCGCCACCAACTCAACGTCCAATCCCTGTGCAGCGAGCTCTGCGACAGCCGCTTCACCCCGCTCGGCGCTCCGTGCGCCAAGGAGGACTTTCCAGCCTGCCTCGGCCAATTGCTTCACGACCTCATATCCGATTCCTTTATTTGCGCCGGTGACGAATGCAGTCTTTTTCAAGCAAATCCCTCTTTCCGTAAGTTGATTGTCTTTAATGATTTATAAGTTACTATGCTACACTTAGTGTAGGTCAACCACGAATTTGAGATAAGCGAGGGCGCGCATGCTGACGATCGGAGAAGTGGCGAAGGACGTCGGGATCAATATCGGAGCCATCCGTTTTTACGAGAGAAAGGGACTGCTGGAGCCGGCCGCACGCAGCGAGCAAAATAACCGGCTTTATACGGAGCATGACCGGAACTGGCTACTGTTCATCAAGTGCCTCCGCGAAACCGGGATGAGCGTGGAGGACATTAAGACGTATTACGACAAGGTAAAGGAAGGCACCTCCACCCTGCCGGAGCGAATCGATATGATTCAAGCGCAAAAGCTTAAGCTGCTGCAGGATATCGAGGAGAAGAACGCCCAGCTCGTTCGCCTGGAGGAAAAGCTGGAGCGGTACTATCGCGGGGAAAATTACTGAAACCGCCGACGCCGCGTTTGACGCGGTATCGGCGGTTTTTTTCGCATAAAAAATCAATACCCCCGCGAAGCGCCCACCGCCTCGCGCTCCGTCTCCTGCTTCAGCATGCGCCGCATGTCGTGGCCGGTCGGATTCTGAAAGACGACGAGTCCGAACTCCGACGCGACCGCGAGCAGATGATCGAAGATATCGGACTGTATCCCTTCGTACTCTTTCCATATGATCGTATCCGTAAAGGCGTAGATCTCCAGCGGCAGACCATTCTCGCCGGGCGCCAGCTGGCGAACGAGACGCGTCATGTCCGGATGAATTCTTGGATGCCGCTCCAGATAACGTTCAACGTAAGCGCGGAAAACGCCGATATTCGTCATCGCCCGACCGTTCACCGCGACGGTGCGGTCGATCTCGCGCTCCCTGTTGTGCAGCTCGATATCCACTGCTTTTTCCCGAATGTAGTCGCGTAAATATTGAATGCGTTCGAATCTCTCGATCATCTCTTGCGTACAGAAGCCGACGCTGTTCATGTCGAAGTAGAGAGATCGCTTGATGCGCCGGCCTCCCGAGCGCTGCATCCCCCGCCAGTTTTTGAACGAATCCGAAATCAGGGCGTACGAAGGTATCGTCGTAATCGTCTTGTCGAAGTTCTGCACCTTGACGGTGTGCAGCGAAATATCGATCACGTCTCCGTCGGCGCCGTACTTGGGCATTTCGATCCAGTCGCCGACCTGTACCATGTCGTTGGACGACAGCTGGACGCCTGCGACGAGGCCCAGCAGCGAATCTTTGAAGATCAGCAGCATGACTGCCGACAGTGCGCCGATCCCGCTGAGCAGAATGAGCGGGCTCTGTCCGATCAGGTTGGAGACGACCAGAATGCCGCCGATGACGAACAGGAATATTTTGATCATCTGAATGTAGCTTTTGATCGGGCGGCTCTTGGAGATTTCGTAAGTGGTATAGATATCGTTAAGGGCGTTCAGCACTGCGTCGACTACCGCCATCGCCACGATCGTCAGATAGACGGCGACCCCCTGCACGATGAGGCCGCGATAGTCGGAGAAGCTGTGCGAGAAGGAATATATGATAATGGCGGGAACGATGTGACACAGTCTCTGGAACACCTTTCGTTTGAGAATGTAGTCGTCCCATTTGAACCGATTGCCCCGGATGTAGCGTGTAGCGATGTGGAGCACGACCTTCTTGGTGACATAATGAGCCAGGATGCTGATCGCTGCGATACCGACAATCAGGATGGCGTTCGCCAGATCCGCGGATAGGCCGGAAGTGACGCCCAGATCGTCAAGTAGCTGTTGGATTGAATTCATGCCTTCCTCCCCGGAAATAAAGAAAGGCTCGCCTGACGCAAATACCCGTGCGCCAGAGAGCTTTTCGTCCGATGTTACCGGAAGTCGGCCGATACGTCAACTTTCGGAACGAACGCTCCGGCGCCGCGTCTATTGCGGTACCGGAGCGTTCGTCTCGAGAAAGCTGTCGCCTTTTCGCCTTAAGCTTTCGTATTCAACAACTGATACACCATCTTCGCGATCTCGGCGCGCGTGAGCCGGCCCTTCGGATCGAAGAGATTGCCGCTCTTGCCGCTGACGAGGCCGAGAACTTGGCCCTTGCCGATGGATGCGGCCGACCATGAGGCGGCTTGGTCCAGATCGGCGAACGGCTGAGCGCCCGCAGATGGCGTGACAGTCGTCTTCGACGCGTTCTCGTAGGCACGCACGAGGATGACGACCGCTTCCTCGCGGCTGATCTTGTCCTGCGGACGGAAGCGAGCGCCGTCGCCCTGGATCAGGCCCAGCTCGGCCGCCTTGGAGACATAACCTGCGTAGTAAGCGCCGGAGGCGACATCCGTAAACGCGGAGGTGCCTTGCGGCTCCCCATAGCCCAGCGCCCGGACGATCATCGTCGCGAAGTCGGCGCGCGTCACGGACAGGCTCGGCGCGTACGTCGTGTCGGTCATGCCGGTCACGATGTGCTTGGCCGCCAGCTTCTGCACGTAGTCGTTCGCCCAGTTGCCGGTCATGTCGGCGAATTGCTTGCGGTACTCGAGCAGCGCGAAGGACGAGAAATGGTTGGTCGTGAAGACCAGTTCATTGCCTTCGATCTCGCCGCCGACGTACGCGAGCTTGCTGGCGTTCACGTAGTAAACGCCCGCGAGTTCTTTATTTACGCCTGCAAGCTGATTGGCCGTCAGCGTCCTGCGCACGGTGATCGGCTGTCCGAATTCATGGATCGCGGTCGAGCCTGCACCGCTCGTTGCAGTCAGATTCAGCTCAAACGTCTGGCCGGCCGCCTGGTACGCTGCGTCTGCACCCATCGTCTGCAGCAGCGCGCCTTGTTCTTGACGGTCGCTCTTCAACTCGAAGCTCAGCGTGACGGCGTCGGCACCTTGCACCGCGCTGTCCGGAATCGCGCCTGCCGGCACTTCGATCGTGCCTTGGGGCGTCGAGACTTTCAGCGTGACGCCTGCCTGCTGTCCTTGCTTCAAGCCCGCGCCGTCAAGCTTCAGCGAGAACGCGCTGCCGCCGCCTGCCGCGGAGGCATCCAGCTTGATCTCGACGATGCCGCCCGCTGCCTGGGCAATCGCTGCCTTCAAGGCGTCGCCGCTCAGCACGAATGCGCCGTCTTTATCGGCCGTTACAGTCAATACGCTGCCGTTCTGACCGGTCGATCCGCCCGGATTGCTCGTGCCCGGGTTCGATGTCCCAGGGTTCATCGTACCGGGATTTTCCGGGATGACCGTGCCCGTCGCGAAGCCCCAAATATCGGACAGCACGCTGCCGCTATTCGCATCCTCAGCCTTCACATACCACTGATAATAGCGGTCCGAAGCGAGGCCGTTCCACGCGACGGAAGCCGTTTTCCCGCTAGCCGCATTGCTCACTTGCCCGATCAGCTCGTCGGTGTACACCTTGACGCCGAAGTAGTCGGTTGCGACTTCCTTGTTCATCGCGCCCAGATCGACGTTCATATCGTACTCGTCCTTGCCCGGATACTCGGTCGGATCATAGTAGTTGTAGTCGTCCAGATACGGCGAGTACGACTTCATATGAACCTGGTTGTTCTGAATATCGAACTGCATCAGCCGGATGTAGCCCAGACCGCCCTCCGCAGCGCCCTGATAGTCGGCGAGGATCTGGTACACCTCGCGGTCCGCCACGCCGTCGCCGTCGTCGTCGATCTTGTCGATCAGCGTCTCGGAGTCGTGGTAGTGACCGCTCAGCGTCATGATGACGTTCTTGTTCGGCACGACGACGCGCTCGAACACCTTGTCCGCAATCGGCGCCCGGTTGTTGGACACGAGCATATACTCGTGGAAAGCCAGGATCGCCTTGCGGTCCGGATGGTCGGCCACGACCTGGTTCATCCAGTCGATGTCCTCGTCGGTCACGCCCCATCCGATATACACGATGATGAAATCCACGCCGCCGGCGGAGATCAGGTCGTAGTGGCCCCGGTTGTTCTTGTAGGAGCCGCCGTACGTCGGTTGCGCCGTGAAGCGATCTTCGCCGTAATGCGCGTAATAGTGCGAGTAATCACCGCTCTGATGGCTGACGTCGTGATTGCCCGCCAGCACGCCGTAAGGAATCTTGGCGTCGTCGAGCGTCTTCATCGCCTTCTCCGCGTTGTCCCATTGGTATGCCTGCTCGGCATTATCGACGATATCGCCGGTGTGAATGACATATTTGATATTCATGTCCTGCTGATGATCGACGATCCACTGCGTATTGCCTTCGTAAATCCACGGATAGCTGGCCGAGTAATACTGCGTGTCGGACATCCAGACGAACGAGAAATCGTACTGATCCTGCTTCACCGGCAGCTCGTCCTGCACCATGACCGCAATATTGCCGCCGTCATTGTATTCGCCCGCCTGCACCGTCGCGCCCAGCGCGAAGTCTTCCGCGCCCGCGACTTTGGTGTCGAGCATGATCCACTGCCGCTTGATCGGCTGCCACGCGTACAGGCTGACCTTGCGGCCTTCCAGCGACTTGCCCTGCCAGTTGATATCGACACGATCCGTCGCCTTCACCGACTCGTCCAGCTTGATGTTAAAGCGGTGGTACGGGAAAGCGTCAGTCGCATCGTTCGTCAAGTATTGTCCGTCCGCCGCGCCGATCTTCGCGTACGCCTCCGCCGTCATCGCCGTTTCGCCGGCAGGCGCTACGGTCTTCGGCGGCTCGACGTCGGCTGCGCCTTGATAACCGTTGAATCCGGCCTTGCTGTTGGCGTCGTACTTGAAGCCCTTATAGAAGGACACCTTCATCGGATCGTCCGTCGGATCCGTGACTTTGACTGTGAGCTCAGCGCTCGAAGTCGTCAGGGCACCGCCGTTCGCCGGCGACACCAGCTCCGGCTGCGCCGGGTTCTCGTCCGGCACGCTGAAGCGGATCGTCTTCTCCGAGACGTTACCGACCTTGTCCGTCGCCTTGATGAAGAGCACGTGCTCGCCTGCGGCCAACAGGCCGGAGGACGTCCCGAGCGGCAGCGAGATCGCGTTGCCGTCCAGCGTCGTCTCCGTGGAAGCCACGCCGGCCAGCACATCCGAGATCGTCGCGTCCAGCGTGAACGCGCCGCGATACGTTTGGCCGTCGGCTACGCTCGGCGTAATCACAGGCGCCGTGTTGTCGATCTGTATCGCCCTCAGCGCACTAGAATCGTCTGCGCCGACGACCTCGATCGTATGCACGCCGTCGGCCAGCTTGGTCGTATCCCAGTCATAAGCCTTGGAACGCAGCTGCTCGACCGGGATCCCGAAGTTGAATTCGATCGCCGGGAACTTGCCCGCCGAATCCCCCATCTTCAGTTCCTTGCCCGGCGTCGCATAGGCCGGATCGTACAGGACGGTACCGTCCGGCATGACGAGCCGTACGTTACGGATCTCAAAGTCGTCCTTGTTCTCCTCCGGACGGTCGTCGAACGGCCCCGACTTGGTGCCCGCACGGATCGCGATGAGATTCGAATCTTCCTTGAGGCGGGTCGCCTCGATCGGGTAAGAGAGCGTCGTGTACGCCGTGATCGGATCCAGGAACGTGTACAGAATCTCCTGCCCCATCGTGACCGCGTTCTTGAAGTAATAGTTGACGTTTTTAACGTCGAACGCGAAGACGGCGTCATCCTCGAGCGCATGATACGTGCCTGCAATCGTCTGGCCGTCGATCTTGAGCGTCAGCGTATCGGGACTTGCCGTCTCCGACGTACCCTTGAGCGTCGTCTTGCCGGAGACGATATCGCCGGCTTCCAGGTTCAGGCGGAGCGGCGCGCGGTCCTGTCCTTCTTTAATGTTCACGCGCGTCACCTTCGAGGCCGCGACGTTCTGGCCGTCGGACGCTTCGAAGTAATACTCGACGTACTTCCTGCCCAGCAGGTCCGGCGAGGTCAGCAGCTGATGGTACATCGTATCGTTAAAGTCCTGCGTCAAATACTTTTTCGTATAGCCCGCGTCAAGATTCGACTTGAAATAAACCGCTACGGACAGCACATGCTTGTCGTCCGCTACGTCCGCGACCAGGTCGAGATCGACCTTCTGGCTAATCTCGGTCTTGCCGGTCCTGTCGTCGATCGTCGGCTCGGCCGTATCGTCCTCGACGTGAACCGGCTGCGCCGGAATTTGCTTCGCCTCCAGCGTGCCAGGCGTTGCAGTCTTGGTACCCACGCTGTATTTGAGCATATTCAGCGAGCCGTCGTGCGGATAAAGGTATTGAATGCCCATGCCCGCCGCGACTTCGCCCTTCACCGTGCCGTCGTAGTAAGCGGCCACGATGTCTTCGTGGGCGTTGGTGCCGACGACGAGGCCCCGCTTGGCCGAATTCGACATGCCGTCGCTGTATAACTTGATGATGTCTACATTCTCGATCAGAGAGGTCTTGAAGGCCGCATTGAAGTCGGCGACCGTCTGCGTCGCGTTTCCGCTGTTGATCACCCAGAGGACGAGCGTCTTGCCCGGCTGGATGACGATGTCGTCCTTGCTGGACGGCCAGATGACGTCGGCATCCCTGCCGGAATCCGGGTAGCGGTAATACAGCTTGTAATCCTTGAACGCAAAAGGCTTGTCCGAATTGTTGTACAGCTCGATGAATTCCCCATCGTCCGAGGACTTCACGTTGACGCTGTCCGGGAGCACCTCTGTGATCAGAATCGGCGGCGCCTGGGACAGGTCCGGCACGAAGTCGACCGCGGCTTCATACGTATCGGTCTTCACCGTGTTGGCTTTGTCCTGGGCCTCGATGTAATATTGAAGGCCCGGCTCGATCAATGCGCTCTTGGGAATCGCGCCTTGATACGTGCTCCCGCTCGCCTTCATGTCGACGGAGGTAAAGTACTCCTGGGAAGTCGTCTTGTAATGAATCGTGACCGTCAGCGGGTCGACGTCGGCGCTCTCCGCGTTCGTCACATTCGCCGTCAGCACGACATCCGAGCCTTTGGCCGCCTGCGTCACCGGCGTATGCGCGATGACCGGCGCCGCGTTCAGAACAGGCGGCGTAACTTGAGCGGGATCGATCGTGCCGGGCGTCGCCGCGATCGTGCCGGGGTTTTTCATCATTTCCATCTCAATGCCCGCGCCGGCCGGCAGGCTGTAGAAGATTCCTTTGTCCGGCTGCGTCTGGGCGTCGTCCTGGTAGGAAGCTTTGACGATCTCCTTGCCGCGCTTGCTCTTAATGAGCAGATCGCGCGGTCCCGCGTTGGCCATGCCGCCTCCGCCATTTACACGGAACAGGTTCGTATTTTCAACCAGAGAAGTCGAGAAGTTGGCGTTAAATTGCGTTTCCGTCAGCGCCGTGTTGGCCGCATTCATCACCCAGAATACGATTGCCTGGTGCGACGGGATATTGATCGCGCCCGTCGTCAGAGGCGCCCAGACCGTATCGGTCCCGCCATTGCGGTAGACGAGCGAATATTGGTCATTAAAGTCGACGGTGGCGTCCGTGTTGTTATAGACCTCGATGAACTCGTACGCGTCCGAGCCCGAGATATTCGCCGAGTCGGGCAAGAGCTCGGTAATGAGCAGCGAACGTTCGGCCGGCTCGTTCGCCGCTTGAATATTCACGTTATATACGGACGATGCGACCGAGCCGTCCGTGCCGTCCGCCGCTTCGATGTAGTACTGAAGCGACGACGCGCCGGTCAGGGCCTGATGCGGAATCGACGCGGCATAGGCGCCATCCTGCGTAGCGTTCATCGCCAGGGAAGCATAGCTCGGAACCAGGTTCGTCTGGTAGTAGACGGCTGCCGTTACCGAGTGCTTGTTATCCGTAATAGAGGCGGAGATCGGCAGATCCTGATCCTCAGGGGCGGATGCGGCCGGCGTATGCGCGATTTTCAGATCGACGGCAGGCAGAGGGGCCACGTAGTCGGACGGCTGGTCCGGAACCTGCGTCGGGAGCACGGTTCCTGGCGTAGCCGCCGTCGTCTCGAGCGTAGAGAGCACCATATCCGTGCTGCCGACCGGATAGTTGTAGACGATGCCTTTGTTAATGTTTGAAGTTCCTACGCTATATGCGGCCTTCACGACGACCGAATTGTCCGGCCCTTTAATCGTCAAGGTACGATCGCCTGTGTTGGCCATGCCATTATTGCCGTTAATGCGAAAAAGGTTCGTTCCTTCGACAAGCCTGGAATCGCCGGCGAGCGAATAGTTCGCGTTAAAGTTGTCGGCCGACTCTCCGCCGTTTGCGGAGTTGATGACCCAGAGTACAATGGCTTGTCCGGCAGGAATGACTGCAGTACCCGGAGCAAGAAGCGGCCAGTCCGTGTTTGTATTCCCCGCCGTGTAAACAAGCGAATATTGGCCATAATCAACAGGCTGGCTCGTGTTGTTATAAATTTCGATTGCCTCATAGGCGTCGTACTGCTTGCTATCCGTACCGACTATATTATTCGTATCCGGCACCAGTTCCGTAATTAAAAGCTTCGGAACCTGCGTGTAATCGATCGTTGCCGCAAAAGCCGGCGAATAAGGGAAAAGTCCGAACGCCATCGCGCTCAGAACGACCCAGTTCACCCATTTTCTAACCCTGATCGTCATGCTGTCGATTCTCCTTCTCTAGCTGCTATTTATATACTTACCAAGTCTATTAACATAAGATTATCTACATGTTCATTCAGTGTTTTCCGAATATTAACTTGTGCGGGATCTATTTACAATGTAATTGCTTTCTGCATAAAAAATACATCGCCAAGCATACTCTCTGCTTGGCGATGCCTATTTTTATATTTATTTTGTACCCACACGTTCTTCCGCCACGATATCCGCAAAATAATGCGCGCTGTCCACCATAGGCGTGCAGTCGGAGTGATCTCCGCTGAGCGTGATTTCGAAGATAAAGTCCTTGTTCTGCACAAGCGGCTTCACCATTCGCCAATCGATCTTCCCTCGGCCAAGCTGCAGCGAGTCATGCTCCAGCCCCATGCTGTCGACGAGATGATAATACTGGGCGTAAGGCGCGGTTCGATTGAGGATGTCCCGCAGCCGCTCGTTGTCCCCGCGAAACGAGATAAACGTGTGGCTAACGTCGACCGTCAGCGGGAGCGCAAGCGGCTCGATTACGTCTTTTATGAGATAAGGATTGCAGCCGTAGGAGAACAGCCCCTCCGTCGAATCCTCCCAGACGAACACCTCACGCGAATACGCCATCACTTTGCGAATCTCTTCGCGCAGGAGCTCGGTACGCTCCCGGGTGACGTTGCCGCAGCTGGCTGTATGGACGTAGTGAGCATGCACGACGCACTTGGCCCGTTCCTCCACGCAGATGCGGGCGAGCGCTTCGCAGGATTCATGATAAAACCGGAGCACCTGCGGGTTTCCGCTTAAAATGTCCAAGTACTCTCCCTGATACATCGGCGGATGATGCAGAAAAGCTTTGACGCCCCGATCGTGAAGCTGACGGATTCGGTCCCGGATGAGCTCCTGATCCTTGAGATCCCGTTCACTCAGGTAGAACTCGATAATATCCGGGTCGTAAGAAAGCCGGTTGTCCAGGTTGCTCTGCTCGAGATTCCCTTTCAAGCGTATAAACTTCACCAGAATACCACCTCCGCCCCCATCTTATCACACCCGTGTTAAAGGGACGTTATCTCGGACGCCTCTCTTCAAGTAACCCTGTAAAATCCGATAATAAAAAATGAACGCAGGCACAAAGTCATGTTCATTCGTAGGAGAATCGGCAAAAAGGAAGTGCCTGATGAGACGCCAATCGGAGCATCGCATGCGCCAAGGAAGGTTTAAGATACAAATCTTGCTCCTGGGACTCCTCTCCCTTACGCTGGTGGGATCGACAGCGACGCTGACGATGGTATCGCTTCATCGCCAGAACGAGACGTTAACGAAGGCGACGCTGCGTAAAAACTTTGAGGCGGCGCGCAATCTCGCAATCTCGGCCAATACGATTAAGAACCTTATGTTCAGAGAGCTCGGCAGCACCGCGCAGTACATGAACGACGAACGACTGACGACCGGCGGGGAAAGCTCGCGACTGCTCGGCGCGCTGCTCCTCGGCAGCGGTATGTTCAACGGGGCCATGCTGATCGACGGGGAAAAGGAGGTGCTTGCCGCGACGCCCGGGTCGGGCTTCGCGGTTGGCGATCGGATAGAGGATTCGGCGAAGCTGACGTTTACGGGACGCGAGACGGATCCCGCGATGTCGGCGCCGTTCGTCGCGCCCGGCGGGCATCGGGTCGCGCTGGCTGTCTATCCAGTGACGGCAGGCTCCCTGCGGACGGCCGTCTATATCGCGGGGCTCATCGATCTGCAGCGCAGTAACGTGTTCTCCGATATGTTCGCGCATACAATTAAGAGCGATCCGGGGACTTACGCATATCTGGTCGACGGATCCGGCGAGATGATGATGAATGCGCAAGCGGACCGGACAGGGGAAGCCGTGCAGGCGGAGGCGCTTCTCGCGACGTTCCGGAGCCGGAGCGCAGACACGATTGTCCGCGGCCGGCCGGGGCCGCCGCCGGCATTGCCCGGGTCCAATGCGCCGGGCGGACCGGGCGGACCGGGCGGACCGGGCGGACCGCCTGGAACGGCCTCGGGCGCCAACGACGCGGCCGCGCCTAGGACCGCCGTTATGGCCGACGGGCGTGGCGTCGTCAGCTTCGTCGGCTTCTTGCGCGTTGGCGAGCTGGATTGGGGGATGGTCGTTCAGTCCCCCGTCTCCATTGTGAACGAAGCGAAGCGCGAGTTGCTTATGGCGCAGCTGAAATGGAGCGTGCCGCTCATCGCGGCGTTTCTGCTGCTCAGCCTATGGATGTCGCGCATGCTGACCGAGCCGTTCGCGAAGCTGACCGCTGCCGCACTCAACATCGCGGCGGGCAATCGCTTAGGCAGGCCTCCGTTCGAGAGCCACTGGAACTATGAGGCGCACCACTTGGCTCGAGCGATGATCACCGCCATGCAAGGGCTTCAACGACAAGCGGACGAGCTCGGCTTGCAGGCGCGAACCGATCATCTGACCGGACTGCTCAACCGCGCGGGGCTGGACGAGCGGCTGAAGGCAAGCGCAGTCGTCGACTCCGGTACCGGATATTCGCTTTTGGTGATCGACATCGACCATTTTAAGAACATCAATGACAGGTATGGGCATCAGACCGGAGATGACACGCTCGTTCATCTGGCCAACATCCTGAATTCCGAATGCAGAGAAACGGATCTGGTCTGTCGATTTGGAGGCGAAGAATTCGTGGCAGTCCTGCCGGGAGAAAAGCTCGAAGGCGGATCCAGGATGGCGGAGAGGATCAGGGGTAGCGTGGAAAACACCCTCAGTCCGACCGGCCGGCCGATTACGGTGTCGATCGGCATCGCCAGTTTTCCCGATCAGGGCAAAGACTTCGAGTCTACGTTCCTGCGGGCGGACGAGGCGCTCTACGAAGCGAAGCGGTCCGGACGGAACAAGACGATGGCGTCCGCGTGAGAGCATCGCCTGGACGGATGGATCGATGAACCGCAAGATTGCGTTATTGCGAGGAATGCCGATTATAGGCCCGCACCGCGAAGGCGTAGGCGACGATCAATATGCCCAAGCACCAAGCCAGCGCAACCCAGATATCGTGGCCTACCGGTTGGTTCGACAGGAGCGCGCGGATCGTTTCTACGATGGAGGTCACCGGCTGGTTCTCGGCGAAGGCGCGAACGACGGCGGGCATCGACTCGGTCGGCACGAACGCGGAGCTGATGAAGGGCAGGAAGATCAGCGGGTAGGAAAAGGCGCTTGCACCTTCGACCGTCTTGGCGGACAGTCCGGCGATGGCCGCGATCCAAGTGAGCGCCAGCGTGAACAGCACGAGGATGCCCGCTACGGCGAGCCAGGACAGGATCCCTGCCGAAGAGCGAAATCCCATCGCGAGCGCTACGAGAATGATAACGGCAATCGAAATGACGTTGGATACGACCGAGGTTAGCACATGCCCCCACAGCATCGTCGAACGCGCGATCGGCATGGAGTTGAACCGTTCGATAATGCCGCGTTGTTTATCCAAGAACAGGCGGTAGGCGACATAAGCGACCCCGCTGGCAATCGCCATCAGCAGGATGCCGGGCAGCAGGTAGTTCACGTAGTTGTCCGTACCGGTCTCAATGGCGCCGCCGAACACATAGACGAATAGCAGCATCATCGCGATCGGCGTGACGCAGACCGTGAAGATCGTGTCCACGCTGCGGAAAATATGGCGCATGGAACGTCCGAGCATCACGCTCATATCGCTAAAAAAGTGGCTTTTTGCCGTTTCCATTTAGATGGCCTCCTTTTTGCCGATGATCGCGAGGAAGATTTCTTCCAGCGTCGGCTGCTTTTCCACATACTCGACCTTAGCTTGGGGAAAACGCTTCTTGAGCTCTGCCAGCGTGCCGCCGGCAATGATCCGACCCTCGTGCAAAATGGCGATCCGGTCGGCAAGCTGCTCCGCTTCCTCCAGATACTGCGTCGTCAGGAAGATCGTCGTGCCGCTGTCTGCAAGCTCCTTGACGATCTTCCATACCTCGATGCGCGCTTCCGGATCGAGCCCTGTAGTCGGCTCGTCGAGGAAAACGATCTTCGGCTTGCCGACCAGGCTCAAGGCGATGTCGAGCCGGCGGCGCATGCCGCCCGAATACGTGGACGGCTTCCGGTCGGCGGCGTCCGTCAGGCCGAAGCGCTTCAGCAGGTCGTCCGCCACCTGGCGCGGACGATCGAGATGCCGCAGCTTGGCGATCATGATCAGGTTTTCCCGCCCGGTGAGCACCTCGTCTACCGCAGCGAACTGCCCGGTCAGGCTGATTGCATGCCGCACACGCTCGGGCTCAGAAGCGACCTCGAATCCGTTCACGAAGGCGTCGCCTCCGTCCGGCTTAAGCAGCGTGGCGAGGATGCGGACCATCGTCGTCTTGCCCGCGCCGTTCGCGCCGAGCAGGGCGAAGATCTCACCCCTCTTCACCTCCAGATCGACGCCCCTCAGAACTTCCTTGCCTTTGAAGGATTTCTTTAGGGCTTTCACTTCGATCGCCTTTTCCATCGTCGCTCTCCTCCTTTACTATTTCTTATTCGTCATCTTTTTCATGGCCTTGTTGACGGCCTTATTCGCGGATTCCTGAGCGATGTCGGCGTACGTTTTCGAGTCTTTGATCAGCTCGTCGCAGAAGGCCGCCACGTCGCTGCCCGTCACTTCAAGCACGCCCTTGCCTGACGCCGCGCCCTCTTCGAATAGATCGACGATGCCCGACAGCAATCCCGTCCCCTCGGTCAGCTCGACCGGGCCAACTTTAAAGAGGTATTTTTGAATCTCTTTGTAAACGATCTGATAATCCTGCGGGAGCGCCTTGACGCGCGCCACGTGCGCCCGCCATTCTTTTTTGCCCTCGATGATATCGCGAATGTTCATTTTGTTTTCCTCCTATTTGCCTAATTTTTTGGCTACGGTTTGGTTGAGCTGCTCGCGCCACTTGTCGCGATAAGACTTTGCCCCTTCTTCGCCGGCCAGTGCCGCGCAGAAGCCTTTGATATCGTCGCCCAGCACCTCTTGAACGCGCTGGCCTTCCGCAGCCGACTCTTCGAGCAAGCCAAGTGCGCCGTCCAAAATGGGCATCAGGTTGCGGCCGCTGAAGCTCGCGTACGACCACAGATTGGCGTTCAATTCTCCCCATGCCGCTTGATAATCGGCCGGCAGCTTTTTGGCCCGCGCTTCAAAAGCTTTCATTTCCTTTGTCATGTCGCTTCCGGTGATCTTTTCCCAAAAGTTCATTGCGATTTCTCCTTTAACTCGTTCATTTTGGATGATACGAACTCCCACTTTTCCCAGAACTTCCGGAGCTCCGCTCGGCCGTCGTCGTTGATGGCGAAAAACTTGCGCGGCGGCCCCAGTTCGGAGGGCTTCTTGGTGATCTCCACCAGCTTGTTTTTTTCAAGCCGGATCAGGATGGTGTATACCGTTCCTTCCACGACGTCCGCGAAGCCGAGGGCATTCAGCTGCCGCGTAATTTCGTAGCCGTACGTTTCATTGCGGCTAATAATTTCAAGGACACAGCCCTCAAGCACGCCTTTGAGCATTTCCGTTAAGTTTTCCAATGCAATCACCCTTCACTATTCTGTACGACTGGTATGCAGTATTACTTACTACTGCTATAAAGTAACACGTAGTAGCTAGTGCTGTCAACAGTCTTTGTTTCATGTTACTGCCCATTTATAGTGTGCGCGGATTGGTTATGCAAAAACGATCGCTTTGTCACCCGGCATCGAGCCATAAAAAAGGAGCAAGGGATAAGTCCCCTGCTCCGCAGACCGTACACTGATTACCATCTTTTCATCTCCGTAAATCGCCATGCATAGGTTTCTTTCTCGGCCTGATACATCCACTTTTCCTCAACGATTCGCGTTTTTCCATTCTTAGGCGTAACCGAGGTTTGCTCCGATACGTAAATCCTCATCATTTTAGGCGAAACCTGCTCCGTATGGTCGATCCTATAAGTTTTGCCGAACTGCTCTTTCGTACCTGCACGGTACATGCTTTTGGCAAATTGGCGCTGCTGCTTATCGATCGTACTTCCCGGTTTCAGAATATCGTCAAGCGCGCTTGAGCGGTTTTCGTTCACTGCCGCAGAAAGCTTCCGATAGTAATCCTGCAGCAAGTCATTGACATAGATCGTCCGATTCTTGGTCCGAGTAATTTTGACGGAAGAAATGGACCCTTTGTAGGCAAAGGAGAGCGCGTTAAATACGTCCCCGGTTGCCGGATCCACCAGGTACGTTGTGTAATTTGAGTTGTAATTCGCTACCATCTTGCCAGTCTTCCCCGATTTAATCAGCGAGAACACGCCGATCTCGATACGTCCCTTCGAATAATTGCCGGTAGCTTCGACCGTCTGAGTGTCCGGCAACGTCTTCAAGTAACGTTCCTTTAGCAGTTGTGCGCACTGTTCGGGGGTAAAAGGCGGATCATGCTTATCGACCATCAAATTATCGATGTATTGATCGTCCAGATAGCCATATACGTTACCCGACTCCGGATCGACCCTGAAGATCTCGCTCTCGCCGAGGGCTTCTCCCCTGTTCATATTTTTGAATACGTAGCCGCCATCCGAATACATAAAGGAATACCCGTACTCGCCATGAACGTCATTGACCTTCATTCGCACCAGCGCCAGCGCTTCATCGATGGTCAGTATATCGGGATCCCGGCTGGCATCATACTGCTGCTTCGTCATGATTGTGACCCTCAAAGAAACTACGCTCTTATCCGGCATGGTCGCTTGCACGTTAACAATACCTGCCTTTTTAGCAGTGACCGCTATTCCTACGGCACTATGTTCGGTTATTGTCAGGTACGCAGAATCGATCTTAAAAATGGCCTGACTCGCTAAGTCACCATCATCGGAGAGATAACCGCAATTTACAGAAAAAAAGGCATCGCCCAAATAAGGATCGCCTATCACTAACTTGGCACCGCTATCCGAATCAATCGAGCATCTGTCTGCCTGCTTCGTGGCTGACGCGGCAAAAGAGTTTGAATACGTATTGGGCACCACGCTCGCAATGAGCATCAGTATAAACATAAATATGAACTTTGCTTTCATCGTTTCCGACCTTCCAGTAATAGGAATGATTTTCATATTGATTCTCCCATAACCCAGCTCCCTTGTACACGGGATAAATCTTAGATGGAATGGGGGGAAGTTCCGACCACGACACCTACCGACTGCTCGTCCAAGAGCTGTTCCGTTAGATTGATCTATACGTCGACCAAGTGACTCTAAAAGCCGTAATGCCTGCAAATATACATCCTTTTCCGTCACCATCGACCGTTTCAGAGAAAATTGATGCAGATATACATCTAATTCCTTCAGTCAGTCGAAATTCCGGTCTATACTGGGCAAATACCTGCACATTTGCAGGCATTTCATTAAGCGTCGCCGGTCGGCAAAAAATACATGTATAAATGCAGGTATTCGCCTCGCCTCGCCACGCCACGCCTCGCCTCGCCAAGTCACGTCCGCCACATCCGATAGTCCTCGCCTCGCCTCTTCACATCCGCCACGACCCATCGCATCAAACAGGCCTCGGCCCGCCGGCCCAAATAAAAAAGCGCCCCGAGTCCCGCTCGGAGCGCACTGCCTTATCTATAATGGCTACTATAAATCGTTCCGCCCAAGTTCCGCCTAAGCCTTCGTATCCTGCTCAGCCAGCCTCGCGACGGCGCGCAGCGCCGCCTCAATCTCCCGCTCGACCGCCTGCGCGACGGCATCGGTGTGCGGGTCGTATTCGGCCGCGAGGTCCGCGTCCGCGTAGCCGTCGACGGCCAGGATCGCGCCCGCCCGCGCGCCGCGCAAGCTCGCGACGACGTACAACGCGGCGATCTCCATCTCGACGCCGATGGCGCCCGCCTTCTTGTACGTCTTGTGCGGAATATCCAGCGCGCCCTCGAAAAAGGCGTCGACCGTCACGGTGATGCCCCGGCCCACGACGCCGCCAAGCTCCCGCGCCGAGGCGTCGAGCGCCTCGACGATGCGGCTGTCCGCGACGGCCGGGAACCCGTCCGGCACGATCGACCGGGTCAGCCCATCGGCCCGGACGGCCGCCGTGCTGACGATCAGGCTGCCCGCCGGCGTCTGCTCCGAGTAGGAGCCGGCGGTGCCGACGCGGATCAGCGTCTTCACGCCCGCGCGGATCAGCTCCTCAAAGCAGATGGCCGCGCCCGGCGAACCGACGCCATGGCTGACGACCGCGAGGCGCACGCCTTGATAGTCGCCGACGAATGTGCGGTACTCGCGGGCGAACGCCAGCTCCCGAGCGCCTTCCAGCTTGCGCGAGATGACCTCGGCCCGGCGAGGATCGCCGCATACGATCGCGTATTCGGGAATGTCTTCGGATTGGATCTGCAATATCGGCAAGTACATCGTTAATCGAACTCCTTCTTCGTCCATTCGTCCTCGGGAATCGGTATCGACTCGCCGGAAAACCGCTCTTCCGCGAACGGATCGGCTTCGTTATGGAACCCGTTGCGTTCCCAGAAGCCCGGCCGGTCCTCGCTCATAAACTCGATGCGGCGGATCCACTTCGCGCTTTTCCAGAAGTAGCGGTGCGGTACGAGCGTGCGCAGCGGCCAGCCGTGCTTGTCGGTCAGCGGCTCCCCCGCAAAGCGGTAAGCGAGCATGACATCGTCCTTCAGCAGGTCCTCCAGCGGCACGTTCGTCTCGTAGTCCGGGTCGGCATGGAACATGACGAACTTCGCTTCCGGCTTCACGCCGAGCTGCGGCAGCAAGTCCCGGAACAGCACGCCCTCCCACTCGGTGTCGAGCTTGGACCAACGCGTCACGCAGTGGATATCCCGCACGACCTTGGTCGCGGGCATCCGCATGATCTCGTCGAACGTGAAGGAGCGCTCCTCCTCCACCTCGCCGCACACCGTCAGCCGCCACTCGTTCATATCATAGACAGGCACGTCGCCTTCGTGCAGGATCGGAAACTTCTCCGTGACGGTCTGCCCCGGGGGCACGCGATCGCGCAGCGCCGGATCGATCTTGGACGCCGCGGCCGGCACCTTCGCTTTTTTCAGACGGTCCGCTTTGTTGTGCATCTTCGGTGTGATCTCCTCTCGCGTCCGGCTTATCTGGAGCTCGAGCCGGCATTTTGAGCGTCTTTGATGAATCCCTTGTCCCGGAAAAAGAACATCGCGACAATCGTAACGACATAAGGAACCATTTGCGTAAAATGAGACGGCCACGACACGCCCTGCAGCCGGATGCTGAACGCGTCCATGAAGCCGAACAGGGCGCTTGCGCCGAGCACGCCGAGCGGCCCGGATTGGCCGAGCATCGTCGCGACGAGCGCGATGAAGCCGCGGCCCGACGTCATCCCTTCGGTGAACATCGTCACCTGGCCGAGCGACAGCTGTGCGCCGGCGAGCGCGCACAGCACGCCGCAGGCGATCATCGCGCCGTATTGGTAACGGCGGACGTGGATGCCTATCGTTCTCGCGGCAAGCGGGTTGCTGCCCGCGGCCAGGAACCGGAAGCCGTTTACCGTGCGATAGAAGTAGTACCACAGCAGTCCCGCCAGCAAGATCGACAAGTAGACGAGCGGAGAATGCCCGGAGAAAATGTCCCCCACGACCGGAATGTCCTTGATGAGCGGTATGTTCCACTTCGGCAGACCGACCATTTCCTTATCGTAGTATGCGCCCTTCACATGGAAGAGCGTCCGCAAGCTGAACGTCGTCAATCCGAGCGCCAGGAAGTTTATCGCGATGCCGACGACGATGACGTTCGCCTGCAAATGAATGCTGAGATAGGCGAAGAGCAGCGAGAACGCGCATACGCAGACGATGGCAAACAGGATGGCCAGAAATGTATTTTGAAAGTAATGGTTGCCGACAATGGCGGTGAACGAGCCGATCAGCATGAGGCCTTCGAGACCGACGTTAAACAGGCCGACGCGCGCGCAGAGCGCGCCGCCGAGCGCCGCGAGCAGGATCGGCGTCAGGATGCGAAGCGCCGAGTTGAACAAGGCCAGGTCAAACAGCTGATCCATCGACGACCGCTCCTTTCTTGCGCCGCATAAAGCCCCAGCTGAATTTGACGGTAATGAACAAAATGAGCACCGCTTGAATAACCGAGCCGATCTCGAGCGGCACATCGGTATTGAGCTCTACGCCCATGCCGCCCGTCTGAAGCGCCGCGAGGAAAAAGGCGCCGATGGCCGAGCCGATCGGGTTCCCGTTCGCGAGCAGCGCCGCCATAATGCCCGTCCAGGCGTAATCCGCCGAAGCGAACGAGCCGTCGATATAGCGATATTGCGAGCCCAGCACCTCGGCTGCGCCTGCAAGCCCGGCGAGTCCGCCGCTCGCGAACATCGTCGTCAGCATCAGCGAGGTCCGCCGCACGCCGCCGTAAACGGCAAACAACGGGTTGCCGCCCAGCATGCGCGCCTCGTACCCTTTGACCGACTTGGCCAGATAGACGTACAGGATGACGACGGCCGCGATCGCGATGATGAAGCCGGCGTGCACCGTCATGCCCTTGAACAGCTTCGGCAGCCAGACCGCGTGTTCGAGCATCTGCGTCTGGGCCATCGCGCCGGCGCCCGTCTTGTCTTTGAACGGATAGGTGACCAGATAGCCTGCGAACAACGAAGCGATATAATTGAGCAGCATCGTCGTAATGAGCAGATTCACGCGGAAACGGACGTCGAAGTAACCCGCCATCGCCGACCAAAGCCCGCCCGCGACAATGCCGCCAAGCATCGCGACGATGCAGACCAACCAGCCCGGTCCGGGCACGTGTAGGCCGATAAGCGCAGCGCTTAAGCCGCCGAACGCCATCTGCCCCTCCGCGCCGAGGTTAAAAAAGCCCGAGCGGAAAGCGACCGCAGCCCCCATGGCGACGAGGATGAGCGGCGTCGCGCGGGACAACGTGCTCGTGAAAAAGTAAAAGCTGCCGAATGCGCCCTTCCACATTTCCCTATACGTCTCCGCGATCGAGCCGCCGGCGACGAGAATGGCGATCGAGCCCGCGAGCAGGCCGATAATGATAGCGACCAGCGGACCGCGAAGCGGAAGCAGCCATGCTCCGAGTTTATTCATGACGCACTCCTCCTCCCGCCATCAGCAAGCTGAGCTTGTCCTCGCTCGCCTCGTCGACGCGCAGCTCTCCCGCGATGCTTCCTTCGTACATGACGACGATCCGGTCCGACAGCTTCAGGATTTCCGACAGCTCCGACGAGACGAGCAGAATCGCCCCGCCCTCCGCCCGCTTGCGCAGCAGCTCCTCGTGAATCGTCTCCATCGCGCCGATGTCCACGCCGCGCGTCGGCTCCGCCGCGATCAGAAAGGGCGTATTCTGCGCGAGCTCGCGCGCGACGATCAGCTTCTGCAGGTTGCCGCCGGACAAGTTCTGCGTCTTGTTGTCGAGCGAACCGGCCTTGATCGCGAAGCGCTTGACCCAATCCGAGACGAGCGTCTTCATTCCCTTGCCGCGCAGCATGCCATAACGCCCAAGCCGATTCTGGTGGCCCATGATGCCCGTCTCGGCGACGGTCGCGGCTTTGCTGGCGCCCCAGATATACCGGTCCTCGGGAATATGCGCCAGCCCCGCATCGCGAAGCGCCCGCGCGCTGCTGCCCGTCACGTCTTTGCCCAGCAGCGAGATCGTGCCCGAATCCGGCTTCATGAGACCCGCGATCGACTGGATCAGCTCCGATTGACCGTTGCCGGAGATGCCCGCCACGCCGACGATCTCGCCTTCCCGCACCGTCAGGTCAACTTGGCTTAGCAGCGGCTTGGAACCGCGTCCGCCGAGGGAGACGTCCCGGAGCTCGAGCACGTTCGCCTTGGGGTTCGCAGGCTTCTTCGCAGAAGGCGCAAGCTCGCGGCCGACCATCAGCTTGGACAACTCTTCCACGTTGGTATCGGAAGCGCTCAGCGTGCCCGTCACTTCGCCGTCGCGCAGTACCGTGATCCGGTCGGCGACGCTCATCACTTCGTTCAGCTTGTGCGTAATCAAAATAAAGCTCTTCCCCATGCCCGCCAGCTTTTTGATCGCTTCGAGCAGTTCGCCGACCTCCAGCGGGGTCAGCACGCCGGTGGGCTCATCGAGGATGATAATCTCCGCGCCTTGATGGAGAACCTTCAGAATCTCCACCCGCTGCTGCACGCCGAGCGGGCATTCGCCGACCTTGGCCCGAGGATCGACGCGGATGCCGTATGTCTTCGACAGCTCCTCCACCTGCGCGATCGCGTTTTTGCGATCGAACCGAACGGCGCCGGGCTCGCGGCCGATCACGATGTTTTCCGCCACCGTGAAGTCAGGGAACAGCATGAAGTGCTGGTGCACCATGCCGATGCCGCTGCCGATCGCATCCTTCGGATCGGCGAAGCGCGCTTCGCGCCCATTCAGCTTGATCGTGCCGGAAGTCGCCTGCTCCATGCCGTACAAAATGCGCATGAGCGTCGTCTTGCCCGCGCCGTTCTCTCCGACGACGGCATGCACTTCTCCGGCCTTCAAGTTAAAGTCGATTCCCTTGTTCGCGATGACGCTGCCGTAGCTCTTCGTGATTCGCTCCATCTCGAGCAGCATGCGAGCCCTCCTGTCTGCGGTCCTTATAAGCATAGGAAACCGGCTGCTCGAGGCAGCCGGTTATTAATGGTTATTTGTAAGTGACATTTATTGTTGCAAAGGATTTTTGACGACGATCGTGCCTGCAATAATATCATCGGAAATCTTCTTGAGCTTGTCAACATTTTCTTGACCGATCGCGTCGCTCAGCGGGAACTTGCCTTCTTTGGTGACGTTCGTCAGGCCGACGCCGCCTTCCTTGAGGCCGTAGTCGCGAACGCCGTAGGAGAAGTTGCCTTCAACGAAGTCCTTGACCGTCTCGTAGGCAACGGCGTCCGTGCCTTTGAGCTGCGAGAGGATGACTTGCTTGCCGTCGGTGTTGTCCGTATCTTGACCGGACGTGTAGAAGCCCTTTTCGCCTGCGGCTTCGAACACGCCGAGGTCGCCTGCGGCCGACATGCCGGCGATGAAGTCCGCGCCTTGCGCGTTTTGCTGCAGAGCCAGCTCCTTCGCCTTCGCAG
Source organism: Cohnella sp. GCM10012308 (assembly GCF_042649185.1). Taxonomy (NCBI): domain Bacteria; kingdom Bacillati; phylum Bacillota; class Bacilli; order Caryophanales; family Paenibacillaceae; genus Cohnella; species Cohnella sp. GCM10012308. Next base: position 81,196 of record NZ_JBHRYU010000026.1, on the reverse strand, counting down.
GGTCGGTATATCCGCCTACGTAGCCGACCAGGATCTTGATGTTCGGGTTGATCGACTTGGCGCCTTGCTCGAATCCGCTCGTGTACTTGGAAAGGAGCGGGATGTCCATGGCGACGACGTTGCCGACCGTGCCGGACTTGGAAACGAGAGCGGAAGCGGCGCCGAGCAGGTACGAAGCTTCGTACTCGCGGAACGCGATGGAACGAACGTTAGGCAGATCGACGACCGTATCGATGACGGCGAATGCCTTGTCCGGGTATTCCGGCGCGATCTTCTTCAGAGCGTCTTCGACCTGGTACGTCGCCGTGATGATCAGGTCGTAGTCGCCTGCCGCCGCCGTACGGATGTTTTGCTCGATGGAAGCCGGATCCGTGGACTCAAGCGTTTTTACTGTTACGCCGAAGTCCTCGCCCGCTTTCTTGAAGCCCTCGTCCATCAGTACGAAAAACGCGTTGACGCCGATCGGCTCGGGCGTGATCAGCGCGATTTTTTTCGGTTTGCCGTCGGATGCCGCAGGAGCGGACGCGCTTCCGCTTGCCGGAGCGCTGCTGCTGGCGCTGCTGCCAGCGTTGTTGCTGTTGTTTTTATTCGATCCGCATGCCGCGAGCACACCTGCGATCAGTACGAACATCAGCATGAGCGATAATGTTTTCTTCATCTTTTTCTCTCCCCCGAAAATAGGCGCTTTTTAATTTCACATGTTAATATCCTAGAAGATCACTGGGGATTTGTCAAACCCTATTTCCAAACTATGTTCGACAATTTTCGCACAATTCATGTACTGAACGAGCGAAGCCATCCGATTAAAATCATAATCGCTCTTTTACAATTCGCGGGCGAACTTGGCGCCTTTACTACGCAGCCAATGAACAAGATCGGCAGCAGAACTGCGATGCGCCGCATCCAACGGGGTTAGTCCGTCCCACACGGATAGCCAATTCAGTTCGGCGCCTTGTTCGAAAAGGTATTCCGCCGACTGCCGCTGCCCGCCATGGCATGCGCACCAGAAGGCAACGGTAACCTTGTCCGGAGGAGATGCGCTGCTCGCTCCCCAAGGATACTTCTCAGAAAGCGCGTTTCCAGTGAAGTCGGCTTTTATCGCATCCATTTTTCCAAGCGCGGCCGCGTGCCAGAGCGCCATCGCCGCTCCGCGTTCGACAAGTCTCCGGGCTGCATGCCATTGCGCAAACGCGACTGCATCGTCCAGCGGCGTGCCGCCGGCAATCACTGCGCCTGACGCCTCGATATCGGCGCCGGCATCAAGAAGCGCGTCAAGCAATGCTATGTCATCGGAGCTCGCAGCCCAATGCAGCGGCGTCTCGGTGTTCGAACCCGTGAAACGAGCGTTCACCTCCGCACCGAACTCGATTAGCACGCCAACGGCAGCCGAGCCGTTCGGGAAATGACCGGGCCAGTCGGCAACCACATGCAGCAGTGTCCGGGATTTACTGCCGCTGTCGGACTCGCCCGTATGGTCTCTTTCGGCAATTCTTGTTCTTGCCAACCCCGGATTCTCGATCAGCAGTTGCTTCAAATACAAGATATCGCCGGCTTGGATCGCTTGGACGACGGTTTTTGCCAGTGTTTCATCTTCGTAAATGAATTCCATATCCCAACCTCCTCCTCCTACCGGATTAAGAATCGCAAGCCTTGAACGGGAAATTAAAGAGGGTCGCAACAGCCTGCTCAACGGCAATCTGTCACGGCCCTCAACCCCACGTGCTTCGACACGGCCTTACGCCTACTCCTCTTCCCCTGTCGCGATCGGATTCTCGCTGTACGAAATCCAATCGCTCCAGCTCCCAGCGTACAGCCTCACGTTCGTGTAGCCCGCCTCCTGCAGCGCCAGCACGTTCGGCGTGGCGGTGACGCCGGAGCCGCAGTAGACGATGAGCCGCGCGTCCGGCGCCAGCCCTGCGAATCGCGCGGCTTGGGCGTTCTCGTCGCGCCAGCCGCCCTGCTCGTCCAGCGCGTCTTTCCAGAAGCGGTTGATCGCGCCCGGAATATGGCCTGCGGCCTTGTCGAGCGGCTCGACCTCGCCGCGGTAGCGCGCCGGCTCCCGCGAATCGATCAGCGTCGCCTGGTCCGTGCCGAGCAGCTCGCGCACGTCGTCCACCTCGGCGAGCATGCTGTGCCGCACCTCGGCCAGGAACGACGCGGGAATGCGCACCTGCTGCTCCGCATTCACCGGAAAGCCGGCCTCGCGCCAGGCCGTGAAGCCTTGATCAAGCACGAAGACCTGGTCGTGCCCGAGATACTTCAGCAGCCACCACAGCCGCGAAGCCATCGCGCCGCCCTGATCGTCATAGGCGATGACGCGCGACGCGTTGCCGATGCCGACGCGGCTGAAGGTGCCGGTTAGCTGCGCGGCGTCCGGTAGCGGATGGCGTCCGCCTTGTCCGTCGGCTTCGACCGGCGCGGACAGATCCTTTTCGAGATCGAGGTAGACCGCTCCTGGGATATGGGACGCCTCGTAAGCCTCGCGGCCGGCGTTCTCCTGGCCCTTGCCCATCTGGAAACGGCAGTCGACGATGACCAGGTCCGGTTCGTAGAGACGGGCCAGCAGCCATTTGAGCGATACGATATGATTCAAGGAACAACGCCTTCTTTCCGATAGGGGTATACAGGCATTATACCGGATCGGGCGGGGCCGCAGAAAGGGCGAGCCCAGGGCGCGCATGCCGCCAGGACGCTTGGACGGACGACGCGTTCGCGATTAGGTGACGCGCGATCCCTCCGCGAAGGCAACGTCAGGCGCAGCCTGCTTCGTTCAGCCTAAGCCGCGAGCCGCGCCGCAGCGCTTGCAGCCTTGCGGCTTGCCGCCGCAGCGGCGGCCGCCACAGCGAGCAGCAGCAGCGCGAAGCCTGCCAGCACCCACCGCGACTCGTCGCCGCCCAGCGCGTCCAGGCTCCAGCCGACGAGCTTCGGCAGCACCGCGCCGCCAAGAAGGCCGCATGCGATGAGCAGGCTGGTCGTGCGCTCCGTCATGCCGGGCGCATAGCGGTTCGCGAAGACGAGCGCGATCGCGAACATGCCGCTCATCGCGAGGCCCGCGACGGCCGCCAGCACGAACATCGGCGCGGCGCCGCCGAAAAAGCCCATCATGATGAAGGCAAGGGCGGCAATGCCGCACATCGACAGCAGATAAGAAGTGTTGCCGATCCTGTCGGCCAGATGTCCGGCGAACAGCCGGCCGATCGTCATGGCGCCCCAGAACACGCCGAGCGCCAGCGCCGCGGTCGCCTCCGTGATGCCGCCCTCCTGGACGAGCAGCGTCGGCAGGTAGTGGGCGTAGCTCATCTCGAAGCCCACATATAGGAAGAAAAACGCGGTGCTCGCGATCAGCACCCAGCGCGCCGGTCCCGTGCCGAGCAGCGGGAGCCGGACGGGCGCCGGCTGCCGTTTGCCGTGCGTTCCGGCCTGCGCAGCGCCAACTGGCGCAGCATCCAGGATCGTCGGCCAGAAGATGGCCCACAGGATGACGGTCGCCGCCGCCAGCGCGCCGACGACGCCGAACGCGAGCCGCCACCGGTCGATATCGATGAGCAGCGCCCCGACGAGCGGCATGATCTGCGCGCCCAGGCCGAACGACACCTCCACGCGGCTCATCGCCACGTTCGCCCGCTCGCCTGCGGAAGCGATAATAAACGAACCTACGACCGCCTCCGTAATTCCGAATCCAAAGCCCGCGACCGGTCCCAGGACAAGCATCGCGCCCCAGGGCGGCGCCAGCGTATATACGATTTCTGCCGCAGCGCTCATCGCAATCGCGCCCAGCAGCAGCGTACGCCTGCCCAACTTGCGCATGAGCCAAGGCGCGAAGAGCGTCCCCGCGAGGCCGCCGAGAAATTGATTCATGACGAGCTGACCGCCGTCCCCATAGCGCACGCCGTACGCGCCGACCATCGGTTCCATCACCGCGCCGACTACGAGCTGGCCGAGGCCGACCGTCAGATAAGCCAGACATCCTAACCAAATAAGCCGAATCATGAAAAACAAACTCCTTCCGACCCGCCGTCCGGCGGATCCTCTCCGTCGAGCCCCTCCATCATAGCACGGCGTCCGCGCGAAGGTCATGACGCATTTGGCTGTTCCTGTCGCCGATTTTGATCGCCGATGCGTCTTCAAACCCTGTCCCGTCCAAGCATTGCCCCTTATAATAGAGACCGGACAGCTTCTCGGAGCAACGATCAGACAGCTAGGGGGACCGCTGACGATGAGCAAGCCGCAATTCCATATTTGGCCTATGTCCGAGACGGACGCCGCAGCCATATGCGAATGGCGCTACCCCGCGCCTTACGAACAGTTCCGCTGGCCGTCCTGGCACGCCATGACCCGCAGCGGCAAGGAGTTCGGAGACCCGGAGATCCGCAGGCGGCAGTACGTTTCTATATGCGACGAAAACAGCGCGCTCGTGGGGTATGCACAGTTTTTTCCGATGGAGGGTGTCGTGCGTCTCGGGATGGGCATGCGCCCCGACCGGTGCGGACAAGGCGGCGGCGCCGATTTTGCCCGCGCGATCGCGTTGGAAGCCGGACGCCGTTATCCCGGCGCGCAGATCGACCTGGAGGTCGAGACTTGGAATACGAGGGCGGTGCGGGCCTATGAAAAAGCGGGCTTCAAATGTACGGATCGATATTCGCGCCAATCGACCCAAGGAGAGGTCAACGTCTACTGCATGGTTTTCGGCGGATAAGCCGTCGCATAGAAAAACCCGCGCATCCACCGATGCCGCGGGTTTTTTTCGTTCTAGTCGAACAGGTCGCCGAAGACGTCCAGCACGCTTTTTTTCTTCTTTTTCTTATAGTAATCGCTGTTGTGCTTGCCATAAGGCTGCTGGTGCGAATCGTAGGACTGCTGAGGCGGGTAATTCGACTGCTGGGCGTAACGCTTGCGGTCGTCATCGTCGTCGTCCCTGTAGTGCCATTCGTTATACTCCTTGCGCACTTCCCGTACGTCGGTCATCAGCTTGTCCAACTCTCCTCGGTCCAGCCAGACCCCTTTACAGCTTGGGCAAACATCGATCATAATCCCGTTTTTCTCCACTTCGCGCATGCGCGAATCCTCGCAAATCGGACAATTCAATTTGATCTGCCTCCTTTGCCTGTTTTCAACTACTACGGATGAATGCGCTGCCGGTTGCAGATCGCTGTGCGCCGCCTTTTTTTATTCACAAAAACATGTCTTCAACCTCTAACAGTTTGGTTGGAGATTGTCGATAAACCTATTACCATGTCGCTGAAGGGCCCTCTTCCGCCAGGACTAGAAATCTATAGAACATTCGGGGTGCGAACCATATGAAAAACTCTACGCTAATCGGACTTGTGCTCGGCTTCGCCTCATTGATCATCGGTATGATCCTGAAGGGCGCGCCGCTGGGATCGCTGATTAGCAATCCCGCTGCATACGTTATTATCGTCGCAGGCACGATCGCTTCCGTCTGCATGGCTTTCCCGATGCGCGACCTCGCGAAGGTCCCCAAGCTGTTCAAGCTCATTTTCTCCGAGCCCCAACTTCTCTCCCGCCAGGAAGTCATCGGCATGTTCGTCGATTGGGCCTCGATCACCCGCCGCGAAGGCCTCCTGGCGCTCGAAGCCCGCGTCGAAGAGATCGAAGACCCCTTCCTCAAAAGCGGGATGCGCATGATCATCGACGGCAACGATCAAGACTTCGTGCATGACGTGCTGCTCGAGGACATCGCGGCTACCGAGGATCGTCATAAATCCGGCGCCCTGATCTTCTCCCAGGCGGGCATGTACGCGCCGACGCTCGGCGTACTCGGGGCCGTCGTCGGCCTCATCGCCGCACTCGGTCACCTTGAGGATATGGGCGAGCTCGCTCACGCCGTCGCCGGCGCGTTCGTCGCGACCGTTCTTGGTATTTTTACCGGTTACGTCCTCTGGCATCCGATCGCCAACAAGCTCAAGCGCTTATCCAAGCGTGAAGTGCAGCTCAAGCTGATGATGGTCGAAGGCTTGCTCTCCATCCAATCCGGCGTATCGACGACGGCGATCCAGCAAAAGCTGTCCGTCTTCCTGACGCCGACCGAACGTCTGGCCATGGCCGAGAAGGAGGATTCGGACCGTGAGCAAAAAGCATCGGCATGAAGAACACGAGGAGCACGCGGACGAATCCTGGCTCCTCCCTTATTCGGATCTCATGACGCTGCTGCTCGCGCTGTTCATCGTGCTGTACGCGGCGAGCTCGGTCAACGTGTCCAAGCTCGAGGAGCTTAGCCAGGCGTTCAAGACCGCTTTCTCCTCCGGTATCAGCATCCTGGACAAGTCCGCCGCCATCGATAGCGATACGGATGACATGGGCAAGCGGCAGCGCGATCAACCAGCCGACACGAACAAGGAACGCGAAGCGCTGACCCGTACGGAGCAGAGCGCACGCCAGACGCTAGCCAAGCAGGAGCAGGAGAATCTCGAGAAGCTGAAAAAGCAGCTCGACCAATATATTAAAAAGGGCGGCTTGTCGAGCCAGCTCGAGACGAATCTGAACCAATCCCAGCTCATGATCACGATCCGGGACAACGCGCTTTTCCCGTCCGGCACCGCCAACGTGAAGCCTGAATCCCGCAAGCTGGCCGTCGCGATCGGCAACATGCTGAAGGCTTATCCCGACTACGAGATCATCGTATCGGGACATACCGACAACCAGCCGATCAACACGTTCGAGTTCGCCTCCAACTGGGAGCTCAGCTCCAAGCGCGCGATCAACTTTATGAAGATCTTGCTGGAGAACCAGGCGTTCGACCCGCGCAAGTTCAGCGCGATCGGCTATGGCGAATACCGGCCGCTCGACTCGAACGACACCGATGCCGGCCGATCCAAAAACCGCCGCGTCGAAGTCTCGATCCTCCGCAAATACACCGACAACACGACGGAGAGCATGAAGCTGGACGCTATCGCGCACGAAGCCTCCGCCATCAACGTCAACTAACTGCTTAAGACCCCTTCAGTCTTCGGACGGAAGGGGTTTTTTATGTATGCGAAGTAGATGGGCCGCCCGGGTGACGCGGGATTGGCAGCAGCATGAGGATAACCCGCGCTATGAAGCAGCCGATTGGGCGCGGCGGGGTCGATCAACCGGGCAGCCGGTGCTGGAGAGAAGGCGATGAGGCGGAACACGGCCGATTCGCGGCCAACTACTTCTGTACAGAAGGCGATGCGGCGGAACGCAGCCGATTTGCGGCCAACTACTTCTGTACAGAAGGCGATGAGGCAGTATGGAGCCGATTTGCGGCCAACTACTTCTGTACAGAAGGCGATGGGGCGATACGCAGCCGATCGTGCGTCAACTACTTCTGTACAGAAGGCGATGTGGCGATACGCAGCCGATTCGCGGCCAACTACTTCTGTACAGAAGGCGATGAGGCGGTATGCGGCCGATCGTGCGTCAACTACTTCTGTACAGAAGGCGATGTGGCGATACGCAGCCGATCGTGCGTCAACTACTTCTGTACAGAAGGCGATGTGGCGATACGCAGCCGATCGTGCGTCAACTACTTCTGTACAGAAGGCGATGCAGCTACAGCCGGGCACGAGCGCCATCGCCTCATGGAGGCGGTGACGCTGACTGCGCCGCCCTTCTCCGAGGCGCTCAGTCCGCTTGCGCCTTGGCTTCCGCCTCGGGCACTGCCGCGGCCCCCGAGCGCTGCAGCCCTGCGCTCTCCTCCCATCTCCGCAGCAGGCCCGCCAGCTCCGCCCAGGTCACCGCCCTGCCGGCAGCCGGCGCCGGTGCCTGCACCAATCCGCGCGCGAGCAGCCACTGCAGCTCGGTCCCGTCCGCCGCGCTCCCTCCCGTACGAAGCTCATCCTGCGCTCCGCCGCCAGCTCTTTTTTCCATACCGCCGACGCCATTCGCACTCATATTCATCCGGCTCTCTCCTCCTTTGCCTGCCCACTCCAGCATTCGCCGCCAGATCGCGACCGTGCCGCTGCCGTCCCTGCGCGCCGGGTGGATGACGCCGTCCAGATCCTCCCAATACGTCCACTTCCGATAGATGGCGGGTCGCCCATCGACGCTCTCGGCCGGCTCATCACCGTGAACGAACCGCTCGGGAGAGGCGTATCGCGCAAGCCGCAGCATATGCGCCTCTACGGCCTGCTCAATCGCATCTGCCTGGGAGCCCGCCGCACGGCTCCCTCCCGCCCACTCCAGGCCAGCGCCGCCGGTCCCCCAACCCAGGCCTTCTACGCCTCTCCCCCGCCAGGCATTCGTCTCCTGCACGGCGTGGCAGAACGCCAGATCCCCGCGCAAGCCATGCCGCTCGCCCGCCGCAAGATAACGCTCGGCCAGGTCCGGCGCCTCGGGATTGCGCCGCGCGACATAGCCATGCATCTCCTCAGCCGTGCAGCGCGCAACGCCGAGTATCGGCGTCTTGCCCGCCGGCGTCAGATCGGTCGCCTGCCGGAATCGCTCCGTCCATCCCCGTTTCCTCAATTTGCATGCCTCCTCCTCCGCTCCCTGCCAGGGCGGGCTCGTCTACATGTTATGTATATTCGCGTCCAACCGCTCATTTGAACTTCTTTTGCACTCTGTTACAATAAAAATCAGTTATACCCACACCCTTGTACAATATGTGAATAACTCTGTGGAAAAGCCCGAAGTTATCCACATAACTATACACACCATGTTAACAACGAATGCATGTTCGCGGGATGATTGAGAGGAGAACACGGTACGTGACGGAAGACGAGAAGTGGATGCTGGAAGCGATCAAGCAAGCGGAGAGGGCGGAAGAACTGGGCGAAGTGCCCATCGGCGCGGTCGTCGTCAAGGAAGGGCGTATCGTAGGAGCGGGGTACAACCTGCGGGAGACGAGCCTGGATCCGACGTCGCATGCGGAGATGGTCGCCATACGGCAAGCAAGCGACTCGCTGGGCGCCTGGCGCCTGCTGGGCTGCACGCTGTACGTGACGCTCGAGCCGTGCCCGATGTGCGCCGGCGCGATTCTCCAATCCCGCGTCGAGCGGGTCGTGTACGGCGCTCCGGATCCGAAGGCGGGCTGCGTAGGCACGCTGATGGATCTGCTGCAGGACGCTCGCTTCAATCATCGGGCCGAATGGACCTCCGGCGTGCTTCAGGAGCCGTGCGCAGACTTGCTCAGGCATTTTTTCAGGCGGCTGCGATCAAGAAAGTGAAGGCGGCGGCTCCCCGTCGGACTTGGCTTCGATCTTCTTCAGGCTCTGTCCTTCCATATGCATGCGCTGCAGCTGGACGATGAGGCGGTCCGCCTCTTCGCTGACTGCGACGATCTCCGGGTCGGTCAGCTTGTCCAACTGGGCGGCCATCTCGCACAGCCTGCGCTGGAGCTGCTCGAGACGATTGATTAACGGGTGGGGATCCAATGGTTCAGCCCCCTTTCTGTGGTAATCGCTAAGATGCATGAGCAGCCTTGCAACCGTGCGAATGAGTATACTTATTATAAATGAAGAAGTTTTCGATTAATGTTGAATAATGTCGAGCAAAACGAGTTAATTTCTCTCATTTTTTGACAACCATTTTCTTTCAAATTTCGCAGCCCATGCGGAATGGAGAGAGGAGCGTCGCGCGTGAATCGACATCTTTTGCTGGTGGAGGACGACGCCGCCCTGCATCGCGGCATCGAATTCACGCTGAAGCAGGAGGGCTTCGACGTGACCGGCGTCTATAAGCTGGCGGAGGCCAGGTCCGCGGTTGCCGGAGGCGAGCGAGCGTTCGACCTGATCGTGCTGGACGTCCAGCTGCCCGACGGGAGCGGCTTCGACTTCTGCGCGGAGCTCCGCGCGAGCCGGAACGAGACGCCGATCGTCTTCCTGACCGCGAGCGATACGGAGCTGGACGTCGTGCGGGGACTTGATCTGGGCGGAGACGACTATATTACGAAGCCTTTCCGGCTGCGAGAGTTTCTGTCGCGGATTCATGCGGTGCTCAGAAGGCGGGGACCGGGGACCGATGCGAGAGCGGCGGACGAACCGGTGCTGTCGTCCGGTAACCTGAGGCTGCACCCCGCCGAGATGCGGCTGCTCAAGGACGGCAGCGAGGTGACGCTTAGCGTGACGGAGTTCAGGCTGCTGTCGCTGCTTATGGCCCACCCGCGAGCCGTGCTGTCCAAGGAGCAGATCCTGCGGCAGCTCTGGCAGCACGACGGCGCGTTCATCGACGACAACACGGTTGCCGTCAACGTCCGCAGACTGCGGGAGAAGATCGAGGACGATCCCCAGCAGCCGCAAAAAATACTGACCGTGCGCGGCGCGGGGTACAAATGGAACGGTTAGCGGGCAGCCAGGCTGACGATGGGCTGGAGACGGGCGATGAGCGGTTGGCTGACGATGGGCGTTTGACGGGCGAAATCGCCGCGCCGGCGCAGCCGCAGTCGCTGCACAAGCCTGGCCGCGCTTATAAGCCCGGCTGGCGGCGCATGTGGCGAAGCGCGGGCGTGCGGCGTCTGGCCGTCATCTTCCTGCTGGCCTTTGGTGCGGCGGCGTTACTGTTGTGGGCCTACTCGGCGTATAGTGCCGATCGGTTGAGCAAGGATTGGATCGCCCGGGAGACGGCCGCCCTCGGGGCGCTCGCGGCGCGCGATCCGGCGCTCGCCGAAGCCTGGGCCAAGCAGTTGGGCGCGGTCGAAGCCACGCCAGCGGAGGCTGCGCTCGGGCGCGAGCTCGCCGCCCGCTACGGCATCGACGCCGAGCTGGACGCCGCGCTGGTCCCGCTGGCCGAGCGGCGGCGCGCGCGAGAGTGGCCGCTGCTCGCCGCCGGCGTCTTCGGACTGCTCGCCGCGCTGCTGCTCGCCCTGCTGCGCGAATCGCGGCTGCAGCTGGCCGAAGTGCGCAGCCTCGCCGGCTCGCTGGAGGCGGCCGTCAAGGAGAACCGGCCGATGAAGTTCCGCATCTACGCCGAAGGCGAGCTGGGGCTCCTGGCGCATCAGGTACAGGAGCTGTCGCTGCGCCTGCAGGAGACGATCTCGCAGCTGAACCGGGACAAGGACTTCCTCCGCGACACGATCGCGGACATCTCCCATCAGCTCAAGACGCCGCTCGCCTCCCTCACCGTCTATGTCGAGCTGCTCCAGGGCGGCGGGATCGGACCGGCGGAGCAGGAGGAATTTCTGCGGACGTGCGCCCGCGAGCTGGAACGCATGGAGTGGCTCATCCAGATGCTGCTCAAGCTTGCCCGGCTGGAGGCCGGCAGTCTCCCGATGCAGCTCGAGCGGATGCCGATCGCGGAGACGATACGGGCGGCGACGCATGCGATCAGCCGCCTTGCCGGGGAGCGCCAAGTCCACATAAGCCTCGAAGGGCCGGCGGCGCCGGTCCACGTGCCGCACGACCCGAGGTGGCTGGCTGAGGCGATCGCCAATCTCGTCAAGAACGCGGTCGAGCACAGCCCGCAACAGGGCTTGGTCAAGATCGCATGGGAGACCACGCCGATTTTCGTCCGCCTGCGGGTGACCGATCAAGGCCCCGGGATCGACGCGCGGGACGAGCCGCACATATTCAAGAAATTTTATCGCGCCGCTTCGGGACTGGGAGGCGGCAGCGGCGTCGGCCTCGGCCTCCCCCTCGCCAAGACGATCGCGGAGCGCCACGGCGGGATGCTCGCTGCCGGCAGGACAGAGGAAGGCGGCACTGCGTTTACCCTGACGCTGCCACTTGTGCAGCTGCCCGGATCTTAGCTTCCTTACAGATCTGTAAGCGGCGGCGCCTTCCCCTGTAAGGTTGAGCCGCTATACTGAACCTCGTGAATGGATAGACCGCAATCGCGAGGAAAGGATGATCCGTCCCATGAACGTCATTGAAGCTGCCGGCTTAAGCAAGTCCTACGGCAAAGACAGCACGCTCGTCGAAGCGCTGCGCAACGTCTCGTTCTCCATCCCGCAAGGCGAGCTCGTCGCCATCGTCGGCGCCAGCGGCTCCGGCAAAAGCACGCTGCTGCACCTGCTCGGCGGTCTCGACCGCCCGACCGACGGCACCGTCCGCATCGACGGCGAGGATCTCTATGCCTTGAAGGAGTCGCAGCGCGCGGTATTCCGCCGGCGCAAGATCGGCTTCATTTTCCAATCGTACAACCTGATCCCCGTCCTGAACGTCGAAGAGAACATCATGCTCCCGCTCCTGCTCGACCACCGCCAGCCCGACAAGGCTTATATCCGCGAGCTGATCGACACGCTCGGGCTCGGACAGCGCCGCAAGCATCTGCCCTCCGAGCTGTCGGGCGGACAGCAGCAGCGCGTCGCGATCGGCCGGGCTCTCGCCTACCGCCCTGCCATCGTGCTCGCCGACGAACCGACGGGCAATCTCGACAGCGCGAACGGACGCGAGGTGCTGGAGCTGCTGAAGCTGGCCGTGCGCCAATTTCACCAGACCGTCGTCATCATCTCGCACGATATGAACGTCGCCGCCGAAGCGGACCGCGTGCTGCGCATGCAGGACGGCCGGCTTGTCGGCGACAGCCGCGGGGGCGTGGTCCAATGAACGGCTACGGCGCGCTCGCAGGCAAATATCTGAAGCAGCAAAAAAGACGAACCGTCCTGACGATCGTCGGCATCCTGCTCTCCGTCGCGCTCATCAGCGCGCTCGGCACGATGGGGCAGAGCATGAAGGACAACATGGTCGACAAGACGGTCTACGACTACGGCGCCTACGAGATCGGCTACGGCGAAGCCACGCCCGAGCTGCTGGAGACGCTGCAGCATCATGCGCTCATCAAGAAGGCCGGCGCGATACGCAAAGGCGAGCTCACGGAGCTGGCGAAGGGTTACAAGCTCCAGCTCTCCGAGGCGACGACCGCCGGCATCGAGCTGGCGCCGATCCATCTGCTAAAGGGGCGGTTCCCCTCCGCGAATAACGAAGCCGTCGTCGAGGAGTGGGCGCTCGCCCAGCTTCCGGGCACGCCGGGACTCGGCGGCAAGGCCGAGCTCGCGAAGCCCGACGGTACCAAGCAGACGTACGACATCGTCGGCGTGCTCAACAATCAGCGGAACAATATGACCTACGGCACCGGCGGCGCCTATACCTGGATGAGCGACGATGCCGCGCTCGCGCCCGTGCCCGGTACGAACCTGTCCGCCGCAGCCGTTTTCAAGAAGGGCGTCAACATCAGCGCGCATCTGTCCGAGTTCGAGCAGCTCAGCCCTGCGACATTCGGCACGAATACGCAGCTGCTTGCCTTAAAGGGCGAAACCGCGGACAGGGGCCTGAACATGACGCTGCTCGTCATATTCGGCGTGCTCATCGGCCTTGTCGTCCTGTCGACGATCGCGGTGATCTACAACGCCTTCAACATCGCCGTGCTCGAGCGCATGCGGCACTTCGGGCTGCTCCGCACGATCGGCGCGACGCCGGCGCAGCTGCGCGGCATCGTGTTCCGCGAGGCCGGCCTGCTGGCCGCGGTCGGCATCCCCGCCGGTCTTGTCGTAGGCTACGGCGGGTTGTGGCTCGTCCTTGAGCTAATGACCGCTGCTGGCGCGGACATCCTTACTTTCGAGGGCTTCAAGCTGACGCTGCACGCCTGGATCATCGCCGGCAGCGCGATCGTCGGCCTGCTGGCGGTGCTGCTCGCGGCCTGGCTCCCCGCCCGCAAAGCGAGCCGCGTGTCGCCGGTCGACGCCGTCCGGGGCACGGGCAATATCGTGCGCGAGACGTACAGACGCGTCCGGCTGCCGTCCGTCCTGCGCCTGCTCGGCATCGAAGGCGACATGGCGTCCAAAAACATCCGGCGCAACCGCTCCAAGTTCCGGATCACCGCGTTCTCGATCGTCGTCAGCATTACGCTGTTTATCGTGTTCCACTATTTCGCCCAGGAAGCGTTTAAGGTGGCCGTCAACGACTCGCGGGACGATCAGGTTGCCTTTCAAATGCTGTCCTCCTTCACGCAGACGCAGACGGCGGACAGCGATCAGTCCGGCAGCGTCTCACAGACAATGGAAGACGCGTTCGACGCAAAGACGGTAGCGGACATCGCGGCGCTCCCGGGCGTGGAGCACGTCTACGGCCGCTACAGCATGCCGGACGCGCTCGTCTATCTGCCGGCATCGAGGCTGAACGGGGCGTTTCTCGACAAAATGGGCGATGACGTATTCGGCAAATGGACGCTCGACGGCGAGGAAGTACGCTTCGTGCCCGCCTATACGACGCTATACGACGAGGCGCGCCTCGAGCAGGCTGCTCCGTATCTCGTCTCGGGCACCGCCGATCCGGCGAAGCTGTCGGAGGACGGCGCCGTCCTGATCGTCCAGCGTGTGAAGCCGTTTGTCATCGCGGAAAACAAAAAGATCAACCTGGACCTCTCCGATCTGAAGGTCGGGGACACGATCTCCCTGAACTTCGGCGACCAGAAGAATCCTCTGATGCGCCAGGTCAAGGTCGGCGGCATCCTGAGCCAGGCGCCGTTTAACCCGACGCTGCTGGACAACAGCCTGTATGTCATCGGCACCAAAGAGACGTACGCCTCCCTGCTCAAGGACGTACCTGCCGACATGGCGCCTTACGGCACCGCTCTGCGCGGCCTCGACATCGCGCTGGCCGACGGTGCGGACGGCGGTCCGGTCAAGCAAGCGCTGCAGGCGATGGCCAACCAGGACCCGTCCATCCGCCTTGTCGACTTCATCGAAGAGCAGCGGCAGACGCGGCAGTTCAACGTGCAGATGAAAATTTTCATCTACGGCTTCCTCGCCGTCATCGGCCTGATCGGCAGCCTGAACATCATCAACACGGTGCAGACGAATCTGATGCTCCGCCGCAGGGAGTTCGGCTTGCTGCAAGCAGTCGGCATGACGATGAAGCAGCTGCGCCGCATGGCGACGCTCGAGGGCGTCTGGTTCGGCGTCATCGGCTCCTTCTGGGGCCTGCTGCTGGGCGTCGGCATTTGTCTCCTGCTATACCGCCAGCTGAATAACGTGGAGGGCATCCCGTTCTCCTTTCCCGTGACGGGCGCGGTCATCTCCTGCGTCTTCGCGCTGGGCGTCGGACTGCTGTCCGTGCAAGGCCCGCTGCGCAAGATCGCCAAAGCGAGCGTCGTGGAGGAGCTTCGGGAAGAGGCATAACCGCATAACCGCATAACCGCTTGAACGCACAAATAAGGCAGCGCCCCCGTGGCGCTGCCTTTTCGCTTTTCGTACATCCGCTATGTCACGCCTTGCTATGCTTCGTCCCGAAAATGCGAGGAAGCGATATCGGTGCCCCGCCGCTTCGCGCCGGAAGCCCGGAACTCGCTGGGCGTCATGCCTACGCCGGCTTTGAAGGCCCGGCTGAACGGATGAATGCCCGAAAACCCCACGTCCTCGGCGATCCGGGTCAGCGTCAGATCGCTCTCGAGCATCCGCAGCTTCGCCTGTTCGATCCGGACGTGCGTCACGTACTTGTGGACGGTCGTCTTTAATTGATCCTTGAACAGCGCGCACAAATGATTGGCCGAGATGCCCGCTTGCGCGCCGATGCCGGCATTGTCCAGCTGCGGGTCCCCGTAGCGCTTGTTGATATAGGCCAAGCTTTTCTCGATAGATACCCAGCTTCTGGTCATCTTCCCCTCGCGGCCCTGCCCCTCGGCCTGGCACTTGAAGAACGCGTACAACAGCTCCGTACAGAGCGCCTTCAGCAGCAGCGAGCCGTGCGGGCCGCCGTCGGCATGAACCTGAAGCATCGCCGCGAGCTTGCGCTTCAGCTCGAGCCGGTCCTGCGGCCGCACATGGGCGATCGGCACGATCGACGCCAACGCCGTCTCTTTTTCCGCAATCGCCCGCTGCCTGTCCGTCATCGTGCCGAGCTCTCTCCACGTACTGCGCTCTTCGTCATAGTAAAGATCGAAGTGGCACACCCACTGGATCAAGGGAATCGCGGAGGCCGAGCGGATAATATGGGGCATGAAGGACGGCATCAGCAGCAGGTCTCCCTCCTTGACCGCATACTTCACCCCGTTCAGGATGAAGTCGGCCTCCCCCTGCTCGACATACGTAAACACATGATCGTAATCGATCCACTCCCCGTACAGGGAAGTAGACTCCGACACTCTGACCGCCCGTACGAAAGGAGAGACGGTATGCATCCAAGCTTCCATCGCCCGCCCCTCCCATTGAACGGCGCCATCTGGTCCCGATTGCTATTCGCGCCAATCGAACAGGACGCCGTGATAACGATCCTTGTCGAACCGCAGCCCTTCATACGCCGACGGCGCTTCCTCCGGCCTCAGCACATGGCTGATCAACGGCTCGATCTTCAGCTTGCCGCGCTGCATGAGGCTGAACACGATGCGGGAATTGCGCACCATGGAATGCTTGACGAACGGATCCGGCTCGACCGGGAAGCGCCACTCGTGCGCGCCCTTGAACGTGATGCAGCCGCGATCGTTCAGGTGGCAATAATTGAGCACGTCCGTCAGATCCGCGTTGTACTCGCCCCGCGGGCTCCCGAGCAGGATGAGCTCTCCCGACTTGGCAATCCAGCCCAGACTCTCCGCCGCGACCTTGGACAGCCCCGTCGCCTCGATATGCGTCGAGACGCCGACCCCGTCCGTCAGCTCGGCCACCTTCGCCTTGGCGTCGCCCAAGCCGCTGTCGTAGGTCCGGAACAGGCCGCAGGTTTCGGCGATGCGCCGGCGTTCGGCAGACAAGTCCATCCCGATGACGTCGGCGCCCTGCAATTGGGCCAGCTGTGCCGCCATGTTCCCGATCAGTCCGAGCCCGGTGACGCTCACGCAATCGCCGAGCTCGATGCCGGATACGCGAATCGAGGTGGCCGCGACGGTCGCCATTCGCGTGAACGGCACCCACCGCAGATCCAGGCCCGCAGGAACCTCCAGGAACGTGCCGCGCGTCGAGACCACCTGGTAACGGGAATGGTCCCCGTAATGGAAGACGATATCGCCTTTGCGCCAACGCTCTTCTGCCGCACCCGTCTCGACGATCTCGCTGACCGATGCGTAGCCCGGCGTTCCCGGCATCCCGAACCAGCTCTCGCCGCCGGACAAGCAGGCCAGCTCCGTGCCGGGGCTAATCAGCGTATACAGCTTCTTGACGACGACCTCGTCGGCCGCCAAGGCCGGCGCGGCGAACGTTCCTTCTTCGACCTCGACTTGCCACGGCTTCGTGAACACGACGCTTTGGTTGATCATGGTTGCGCACGCCCTTTCGTTTACTTTAACTCGTTTTCCTTTCAATGTAACCATTTTGGACAGGGAAGTCTTTAAGATAAACCCCGATCTTTTATCAAAAAGTAAGGGACGACCTCCGGGTTCAAAAAACAAACCCGCAAGCCGTCTTCCCATTCAAAAGATCGTCACGTCCATGACCGCGCTCTCGGCCTTGCCTGCCGCGTTAATCAGCTCTGCGCGGTAATGGTAGACGCCGGGCGCCCTTCCGGATACTGCGGTATACGCTGTCTGCGCGTCCGGCGTACGGCCGTTCAGCTTCTGCTCGTCGATCAGCTGTCCGTTCTCGTAGAGCCTGTACGTGGTCGCATTGGTTCCCCACCACATGTTCATCGTGACCTTGTACGAGCCGTCGCCGTCCCAATTGTCGTTCGACAGCGCCGGCTTGCCTGGATTGGCGTCGCTGACGACGACTGTATGCGGATCGCAGGCGGTAGCGCCGAGCGCATTGGCCAGCTTGCAGGTATATACGTAGGTGCCGTTCGGCTTGCCCGTCAGCTCGATCGTCGCCTGCTGAGCGGCGGGCGATGCGTCCTTAAGCGTCGTGCTGTCGATCGGGACGCTATTCTCGTACAGCGTGTACTGCGAGCCGTTGGCGCCCCACCACATATTCATGGTGACGGCATAGTTGCCGTCGCGCAGGCCGCTGTAGCCGCTTGTATCGGACAACACCGGCTTCCCGGGCTTTGCGCTCGCCAGCACGGCCGGCGTATACGGCCCCGTGCGCACGAATTTGATGCCGTCGGCCAATATGAAGTTGCTGGTGAGGTTGCCGTTGGCGATGGACACGCTGCCCGTAGCGCCCGGCAGAAACGCGAAGGTGCCGATTTTGTTCCACTTCGCTCCGTTTTTCGATTGATCGACGAGAATATTGGTCGTTCCCTCCGCGTCGCGGATCGTGAACGGCGCGTCCGTCGGGCCGGCGGTCGTATGATGCCATTCGTACACGTCATACAGGCCAGCTTCCGGAATAGACGGCGTATACGTAGCCGTGGCGCCTCCGCCTCTTGTCGTGTTCAGCGCGAATTCTCCCTTGAAGGCTCCCGCGTTGACGCCCGTATTCCGCCAGGAGGCATCGGAGAAAACGACGCCGGCGGCGTCCTTGTTGTCCATCTCGATCGCTACGTTATCCGGAACGCGCGCGAAGGAGACATTGTCGAACGATACCTTGCCGCTGCCGGCCCGAATCCCGATCCGGACGGAGATGTCCGTCTTTGCAGGCACGACGACGGTCTGCGCGTAATACGCGTATTGGCCGGTCAGCGTCACCGAAGGAAGCAGGTGCAAGCCGCTCCCGTCCGTTACGTCCAGCGCGGGACGAACGCCTGCGCCGCCGTCGAGTTGTTTGACGTAGGCCGACAGCGCGTAGGTGCCCGGTTCGAGCGCGGTAAACGACTGCGTCATGTCGGTCCGTCCGCCCGGCGCCCCCGCCGAGTCGAACGTCAGCGCATTTGCGCCCTGGAACGGACTCGTCGCGTTCACATACGCGTTTGTGCCGTAGACGCCCTCGCCCATCTGCCAACCGCTCAAGAGAGCGGAGGCGGGGCTCCCGGCGGGATCGCCCGATAGGGACTCGAAGTCTCCGTTGGCGAATTGCGGAAGCAATTCGCCCGTCCGGACGAGCTTGATCCCGTCCGCCAGAATAAAGTTGCCGGTAGAGACGGCGAAGTTATTCGTAACGACGATGCTGCCCGTCGAGCCTGCCTCGAACGGATAACTGCCGATGAGATTCCACTTGCCGCCGGTGGTTCCCGTTTGGTTCACGGTCGTCTGGGCCGTTCCGTTCGCATGATGGATCGTGAAGGGGGCGGCAGTCGAGCCGCTCGTCGCGTGATGCCATTCGTACACGTCGTACATGCCTGAAAGCGGGATGTTCGGCGTATATGTCGCGCTGGCATTGCCGTCATGGCTGGTGTTCAGCGCGAAGTTGCCCTTGTTAGCGCCTGCGTTCGTCTTCGTGTTGTCCCACGCGCTGCCTGGCACGGTGCTGGCGAACGTCACGCCCGACGGATCCGAATTGTCCATCAGGATCTCCGTGTCGTCCGGTACGCGCTCGAACGACACGTCGTCGAAGAGGATCTGTCCGCTGCCGGACAGGATGCCGATGTTGACCGTCAGATTCATCGGACCTTCGACCGCGAACGGCTTGGCATAATACGCATACTGGCCCGTCAGCGCGACCGGCGCCAACTGATGGTCGTTCGTCCCGTCCCAGACGTTCAGCTCGGGCTGGACGTCCGCCCCGCCGGACGTCTTCCGAATGTACGCGGACAGCACATAGGTGCCCGGCTCCGTGACGGCAAACGATTGGCTCATGAAGACACGGCCGGACGCAACGCCCGCGGAGTCGAAGGCCATCGCATTCGTGCCTTCGTGCGGGCCGGTCTTGTTCACGTAGGCGTTCGTCCCGTAGATCCCTGTGACCATATGCCAGTTGTCGGCCGTGACGGCCGCCGGACCGCCCATCGGATCGCCCGATAGCTGCTCGAAGCCGCCGTTGCGGAGCGTCACCGGCGAACCGTTGCTGTCGACGCCGTCGATCTCAAGCGGCTCGTCGCTGACGATGAACAGCGTATCCTTCTTGTACACCGAGCCGTCGGCCTCCACGGGCACGTCGTTCCCGTAGTTATCTACCGCCCGGATAATTCGGTCCGCGTTGCCGATCGCGACGCTCATCGGCTGGCGATCCGCCGACAGCACGCTCAGGTAAAGGCCGTCCGTCCGATGCATGTAGCGCTTGACGGGCAGCAGCGATTCATTCGCGAAGCCGGTATAGGAACCGGCGTACGCGTCGACCTTGCGAATCTCATTATTCAGCACGGCGGTCGTCTGGAACACTTCCGTCGGGGACAAGCTGAAGCGGTTTACGTACGTATTCTCGCCGGGATCGCCCATCGTGAAGTATTTATCGAAGCCGTTCGCCAGAAAATCCATATACTTGTCGACGGTCCCGAACAGTTTCGCGGGCACGGTGGAATACGTTTCGTTCAACGGGAAAAATTCGCCCTGCCACAGCTTCAGGCCGGGATGATTGACCTTGGCGGCTTGGTAAGCCGCGAGCACGTCGTTCTTGATGGCGCTCGTGCCGTTATAACCGTGAATATTGAAAATGTCGTAGTAGCCGACGTACGGTTCCTGCAGCGCGTGGATCGTCATCTGACGGTCGGCTGAAGCACCCGCCACGGGCGTGAATCCACTGGTCGAGACGTACAATTCGAGGGCCTCGCCCGTATCCCCCTCGTACTCGGACTTCACTCGCTCCGCCTGCTCGTGGGCGAGCTGGAGCATCCGGAAATACTCGGCCTCCGTGCCCGAAAAGCTGGCCGCCAGATAGGGCGGATGGAAGTTCGCTTCGTTGCCGATCTCGAAGTATTTGACCTTGCCCGCGTAACGTTTCATCGTCCGGTAGACATAATCCGCCCAATCGTCGCCCGCGCCGGGAACGCCGTTCTGGGACAGAATGTCCTGGGAAACGTAGCGATCGGCGATGTATTGATACGAGGACGGGTAACCTTGTGCCGGGATCGCGCTGACGGGCGGCCGCGTAGAGGCCCATGCCGGCGGATTGCCGAGCACGGCCAGCACGTCCATGCCGGCCTCGTTTGCCGCGTTCACATATTGATCCGCATGCTCCCAAGTATACTGCCCTTGCTCCGGCTCGACTGCCTGCCACAGGAATACGCGCGAATCTTCCCAGGCCCGTGTCGCGCTTGTATTGATCTGCGCCCAAGGCGCCATGCTGTCCTTGTAGTCGGAATGCGTGCCGTAGTAGTCCGCGTACACGCCGTCGGCAACGGAAACGTCGTTGTCCGGCAATTTGGAGATCGCGCTCTTGTACACAATCGCCTCACTAGCGCCGGAGCCGACCGTCGTTTCCAAATACCAGAAACCTACCTTGCCGGCCAGGTCGGGCAGCGGCAGTTCCTCGACTCTGTACTGGCCGTCCGCGGGAACCACCACGGTCTGCGTCTCCGTGAATGCCACGGCGCCTTCCGGATCGGTCGCCTTGACCGAGACGTTGTACGTACGGTCCGAGGCGCCGTAATTGACCGTCATCACGGGGTAAACCGCCTCGTCCTGCCTTGCGAACACTTGCTTGTCGTTGCGGAAGGCAGGCTTGACGACGCTATAACCGGAGGAAGCGTGCCAGGGCGTCTGGAATTTCTCCGTTTGCACGGGCTGACCCAGCGTAATATTGCCGAGCAGAGAAGTATCCGAACTTTGATTGAACGCAGCGGTGCTCGTCTCGAGCTCGCTGGCCGCCAGCGCCCGCGTCGAGATTTTCAGATTGCTCACGTTGTAGGGCGCGCCCCGCTCCACAGTAAATTCATAGGGCATGAACTTCTCCTGCACCGGATCGATGGCGTACGGCTGCCTGGCAAGCTGCACACCGTCCTTGTAGATCGCTACGTATCCGTTCGGTCCCAGCTTCCATGCAAGCGCGAGGTTAAACGGCTGACCGACCGTGTAGCCGAGATCGCTCGGCTGCGCATAGGCGTAGGCGCCGGTCGTGCCCGAGCCGTTGCGGACGAAGAACGTCAGCGGCTGCTCGTAGGTCGAGCCCGTCGGCTTGGCCGTCGGCGGAGGAACGTGGGCGCTGATCAGCGTATTGCCCGGCCCCTCCTGCGCCGGGATGACGCGGAATAAGAAATCGTACCAGTTGCCGAATTCTTCGTAAGGCTTGTCGAGGCGCACTGTCATCTCGACCGTGCCTTCACTCGGGTTGAGGATGCCCGGCGCAAAATCGCGGTACCATGTCTCGTTCGGGATAAAATAGTCCGATGGGTTCGGGACACTTGTGTTGAGCGCAGGCGTTGCCTCCGGCGCCTCCGTCCCCTGCGCCCCCGCGGCCGGCGAGGCGATTGCCAGCAGCAAGAGCAGGCAGACCGCCAGCCGGGCGATTTTATCCTTGCCTCTCGCTGGCCGCAAAGCTTTTTTCTCCATCTTCATTTTCCTCCGCTTCGTTCGGATGTGTTGCCCGCAGGGATGTAATCGCTTCCATTCGGACACTCCCACTATAAGCAACGGCGGAGCCTGCGGAAACGGGATAAAGCTACGATTAGGTGGCGAAAGTTATCGTCCTTGCCCCAGTTACACGGTTTTTCCCGCTAACTCGCCGCTCCCGGAACCCAACCGCCACAGTTACACGGTTTTTCCGGCTAACTCGCCGCTCCCGGCGTCCAACCGCCACAGTTACACGGTTTTTCCGGCTAACTCGCCGCTCCCGGCGCCCAACTGCTCCAGTTACACGGTTTTTCCGGCTAACTCGACAATCCCGGCGCCCATACGCCCCAGTTACACGGTTTTTCCGGCTAACTCGCCGTTCCCGGCGCCCATCCACCCCGGTTACACGGTTTTTCCGGCTAACTCGCAGCTCGCGGCGTCCAACCGCCCCAGTTACACGGTTTTTCCGGCTAACTCGCCGCTCCCGGCGCCTGCGGCCTTCCTGCCGCCTCAGCCGACGGCACTGAAACCGCACAAAAAAATCCCGGCCCCCTCGCTCGGAGGGCAACCGGGATTGCTGCTATTACTTCGCAGCCTTTACTTCGCAGCCTTTACTTCGCAGCCTTTACTTCGCGACCTTCACTTCGCAACCTTTACTTTGTATCCTTTTATATCGCAGCCTACTTCGCGTTGTTATAAGCGTCGTTCAAAGCCTTCTCGACGTCTTCTCCGCCCGCTTGCTTCCACTTCTCGAGGAATTGGTCGTACGCAGTCAGCGGCAGCGCACCCGTGATGATCTTCAGGAAGTATTGGTCGCGCAGGTCCTTCAGCTCCGTGCTCTTCTGATCGACCAGCGGGATCGGGGCGACGAGATCGACGACGTTCACGTACTTGGCGACTTTGGAAACCGGCGTAAAATAGGGGCTGAGACCGGCATTTTCCATACGCTGCAAGCCCAGGTCGACGGTGTCGAACATGTTGTAATACACCTTGTAGGCGATGTTGCTCATCTCAGGGAGCGCCACGTTCTTTCCGTTTTCCTTTTTAAAGTGCGTGCCTTCGATCCCGAAGGAGATAAAGTCGATGACGGCCGGATCGGATGCCTTGTTCAGGAACTGAACGACTTCCTTCGCGTGCTTGCTCGCCTTGGGGATGATGAAGTACTTGGAGACAGTGGACGACGCGCCCATCCCGAACGATCCGTTGCTGCCCGTCGGCGGATCGATGTACGCCAGATCGCTGTTCGCGTTCTTCTCCTTCGAAGCGGTAACGATCGCCGGACCTTCCCACCAGCCGAGCGTGGCCAGCGCCGCCTTGCCGTTCGACAGCTTCTCCTTCACGTTATCCGTCTTGTTGACGACGGACTCCTTGTCGATCAAGCCTTCCGCGAACAGCTTGGAGGCAAACGCCAGGAACTCCTTCGCTTCCGGCTGCGCAGCCGTGTAGACGATCTTGCCGTCCTTCTGTACGTAGTCTACGGGCGGATAGAACATGCTCGCGATCGCATCGAGCCCGGTTAGCCCTTCCGACAGATTGGCCGTGTATGGCGCCATATCCGGCTTCTTCTCTTTGATCGTCTTGAGCGCATTGTAAAATTCATCCTGCGTCGCGGGCACGCCGAGACCCAGCTCCGTCAACACGTCCTTGCGCGCCGCCAGGCCATAGGATGCGTTGCTGTAGCTAAACGTCCGGATGGCGTAGATCTGGCCGTCCCACATGGCCGACTTCCACTGCTCCGGCGTGAGCAGCGACTTGATATTTTGCCCGTCCTCGTCGAGCAGCGCATCGAGCGGCGTGAGCAGTCCCTGCTGCGCGAAGTTGCCGAATTGCGCCTTCTCGGAGTTGCCCATGATGATCAAGTCCGGCGTGTCGCCGGAGGCCATGAGCACGTTCAGCTTCTGGTGAAGCGCTTCCGCATCCTTCGGCATGAGCTCCCACTGAACGTCGAAGCCGGTCTTCTCGCGGATGCCGTCCGCGATCTCATTGTGGTTGACGTCCTTCCCGCTCGGGAACTCGGCGATATTGTTCGGCACCAGAATCTTGAGCGTGACCTTCTGCCCGCTTGCCTTCGAACTGTCGGGAGCCGTCGTAGACGAAGTGCCGGAGGACGAAGCCGCCGAAGACGATGCAGCCTTGCTTGCCGACGAATCCGAATCGTTCCCTCCGCAGGCGGCAAGCGCCGAAGCCATTAACGGTATTGCCGCAAGCCCTGCTGCCGAACGCATTACACGGTTGAATCTCATGTTCCTGTCTCCCCTTTGCTTATAGTTGCTATATTAGCCTTTTACGGCGCCAAGCACGATCCCTTTGACAAAAAACCGCTGGAGGAACGGGTAAACGAGCACGATCGGCAGGGTAGCCGCCACGACGACTGCGCCGCGAATCGATTCCTGAGCCACCTGCGTCTGGGCCATCATCTCGATGTTGCTGCTCGCGTCCGATACGCTCATGATGACTTCGCGGAGGAACACTTGCAGCGGAAGCCGCTTCGCGTCGCTGATGTACATCAGCGCATCGAAGTAGCTGTTCCAATATTCGACCGCGCAGAAGAGAGCGGTGGTGGCGATGACGGGCGCGGCCATCGGCATCATGATGCTGAACAGAATCCGGATATTGCTCGCGCCGTCCATTTTCCCCGATTCCTCCAGACTGTCGGGAATGTTGAAGAAATACAGACGCACGATGATCATATTGAACGGACTGACCAGCCCCGGAAGCATGAGCGACCAGAGCGAGTTGATAAGCCCCAGATTCTTGATCACTAGATAAGTGGGCATGATGCCTGCCTGGAACAGCATCGTGAAGACGAACAGCATCATGATCAGCTTCTGCCCCGCCAATCGGCTGCGGGATAAGGCGTAGCCGGTGAAGACGGTCAGCGTGACGTTGATCAGCGTGCCGACGACCGTGATCAGGACCGAGTTGCGGAACGAGCTGAGGAACTTTGGGCTGCCGAGCACGATGTTATACGCATCCGTCGTAAAGTGGACCGGCCAGATGCCGACGTCGCCGGCTACGACGTAGCTCTCGCCGCTGAACGACTTGGCGACTATATTAAGCACGGGAATGAGACAGACGAGAATGCCCAGGACGAGACCGGCATAGACGCAAATTTCGTAGACGACTTCCCCTTTGGTTCTGAGCCTCATGCGGCCACTTCCTTTCTGCCTACCAGAGGCTTCGCTCCCCGTACTTTTTGCTGAAGTAGTTCGCCGTGAAGATCAGCCCCATGCCGACGACCGACTGGAACAATCCGATCGCCGTCGTGTAGCTGTACTGCAGGTTGCCGAGGCCCATCCGGTAGACGAACGTGCCGATGACCTCGCCGACATTGGCGACGAGCGGATTGTAGAACATCAGCACCTGCTCGACGTCGTTGCCGAGCGCGCTGCCGACCCGCAGGATGACGACGAAGAAGATGACCGACCGGATGCCCGGCAGCGTGACGTGCCAGATCTGCCGGAAGCGGCCGGCGCCATCCATCCGGGCGGCTTCGTATTGCTGCGTGTCGATGGAAAGGATGGCGGACAGGTAGATGATCGAGGACCACCCCGTCTCCTTCCAGGCCGCCGACATGACGAGCACGCTCCGGAAGAAGCGTTCGTCGGCGATCATCATCGTGTCCTGCATCCCCAGCAGGTGGAACAGATCCTTCAGAATACCCGTCTGCGGGGACAAGAGATTAATGAAAATCGTGCTGATGATGACCCACGAGAGAAAATGAGGCAGGTAGGTAATCGTCTGCGCGGCCCGCTTGAACGCGACGTTGCGCACCTCGCTGATCATGAGCGCCAGCATGATCGGCAGCGGGAACTGGAAGATGAGTTTGTACAAATTGATCAGCACCGTATTGCGCAGCACCTGATAAAATTTGTCGTCGTGCAGCAGCGCCTCGAAGTTTTGCAGGCCGACCCATGGACTCCCCCAGATCCCGTCTCCGAGCCGGTAATCCTTGAACGCGATGATCGCGCCGAACATCGGGACGTACTTGAAGATCAGCAGCGCCGCGACGCCGGGCAAGAGCAGCAAGTACAGGTCGTAATCCCGAAGCGCGGCGCGCAGTCGGCTTCGCTTGCTCATTTACACACATCCTTCTCCTTGATGGAATCGCTTTCAACTCTGTGGTTTCAGTATAAAAAAAGAGAGCCGCCCCTTAAACGGGACAGCTCTACGATTAGGTGGCGGATCTTACGCCGTTGCGCAGCGGGTCGACGGAGGCGGTCTTCAGCTTCAGGCGCACGACCGTGCCGGCCCCCGGTTTGCTGCGAATGGAGACCCCGCATTCCGGGCCGTAATACAGCTGGATTCTCCGGTGCACGTTGCTGAGACCGTACCCGCCGACCGTGCCGTCCAGCACGCCCGCCGCCGTCTCCCGGTCCATGCCCGCACCGTTGTCCGCGACCAACAGGACGATCTCGTCGCCGACCAGCCTGCCGCGCAGCAGGATCAGGCCGTCCCGGCCGCTCGCTTTGTTGATGCCGTGGATGATCGCGTTCTCCACGATCGGCTGCAGGATCAGCTTGATCATCTCGATGTGCTGCAAGCCGGGATCGAATGCGAATTCCGTGCGCAGGGCGCCGCCGAACCGGACGTTCTGGATGTCTACGTAAGCCCGGACGTGCTCGATCTCCTTTTCGAAGGGGATCTTGTCCTTGCCGCGATTGAGACCGATGCGAAAAAACTTGGACAAGTCCGTCACGACCCTGGCAATGTCCGGCGCGCGCGACTTGAGCGCCATCCACTTGACCGAGTCGAGCGTATTGTAGAGGAAGTGGGAGTTGATCCGCCCCTCCAGCACCTTCATCTCTTCCTGCTGCTTGTGCTGCGTGACGCGGTACACTTCGCCGATCAGATTCTCGATCTGCCCGGACATCTTGTTGAATCGCCGCTGCAGCAAGGAGATCTCGTCGCGGCCTTCGATCTTCACCGTCTCCCCGAAGTGCCCGTGCTCGATGCCCTTCATCTTGTCCGCCAGAACGGACAAGCGCCGCGTGATTCGGCCCGACAGCAGAAAGGCAAGCGCCGTAGCCAGCGCGATCAAGCCGACCGACAGCAGCAGGATGTAGACGCCGAGCATATCGCTCTGATCGGCGATATTCACCGTCGGGATGAGCGCGACGATCTTCCAGTCCACGTTGTCCAGCTGCTGGACCAGGTACAGATACGTCTTGCCGTCGTATCGGATCGTCCTCGCTTCCCCATCCGTCCCTCCGCCCAGTCGGACAATGTCCGCCAGCGGCGCCTTGTCGATGCCGAGCCGCTCCGGCTCGTGGGCATAGGAGGTGATGACGGACTGATCCTTGATCAGCATCGCCTTGTACGGCAGCGCGAGATTCATGTTTTGCAGCACGTCGGCGAACGTTCGCTCCTCCACGTCGATCGCGATAACGCCGAGCGAGGTGGTGACGTTGTTGAAGTCCTTCATCAGCCGCTGCAGCGAGATAATGTTTTTCGTCCCGGCGTCCAGATAAGAGGTCGGCCCGAGATATTTCCAGGCCATCATGTTCTTCGCCTCGCTCAGCTCCCGCCGGTAACCGTCGAATTCGCTGTCGCTTAAGCCGAACAGGCTGATGTTCTCGGTCGTATACAGCGCCGTGCTGGGCACGAGCAGACGGATACGGAAAATGTTGCGGCTCGTCTCGAGGTTATGCAGGATTTCCTTAATGTCCTTGTAGTCGTCCATGACCTGCCCGGTCGTCAGCTCGGACGTGCGGGCGCGTCTAAGCATCTGCTGCAGATTGTCGTTCGTGTACACGATATATGAGATGTTCTCCACCTCAGTCATGCGGTAGGACAGGTTGATCGACGTCTGGCGCAGCGCCTCCAGATAGGCGCGGCTGGTCTGCTCCTGTATGATCGAGGACGATTTGCGGTAGGAAAAGAAGCCGATCGCCACCGTCGGCACGAGCACGAGCAGCGCAAACGCCGCGAGCAGCTTGCTGCGAAGACTCGCGCGGGAGTCGAACCGGCCGATCCATCGCCACATCCGCTTCACGCCCGATCCCTGAACTCGCTCGGATTCATGCCGATCTCGCGCTTGAACAGCTTCGTGAAGTATTTGCCGTCCTTGTACCCGATACGCTCGGCTACGTGCTGCACGAGCAAGCCCGGCTCTTCCCGAAGGAGCCGCTTCGCCTCGGCCAGTCGGATTTGCGTGATGTAATCGTTTACAGTAATTCCTGCGTTTTTCTTGAAAAGGTTGGCTAGATAGTTGGGCGACAGATGCACCGCTTCGGCCACCTGCGCCAGCGTCAGTTCCTGCCGGAACGCGGATTGGATGTAATCCTTCACGGCCCGCACCGCCTTGCGTTGGTCGGAGCCGCTCAGCGAGGCATTCTCGGCCCCTGCAAGCAGGTCGTCCAGCTCCGCATAAGCGTCCAGGCCCGTGTGCTTCGCCGGTCCCGCGCTCAAGTTTTCGACCAGTCGATCCCGGACCCACGCCTGCGACAGCTCGTTCCTGCGCTCCAGGCTGCGCAGACGCTCCTGCCGGCTCCGTTCCTCGTCGAGATCGGCCACGACCTTGCGGACGACCTCCGCGAACTCCTCCTCGTGAAAGGGCTTGAGCAAATAGTCCACCACCTGCAGCTTCAGCGCCGAGCGGATATAATCGACGTTCTCGTGGCCGCTGATCATGATGACCTTGATCGCCTTGCCCGGGATGTCGGACTGCAGCCGGCGCGCGAGCTCGATGCCGTCCATCTCCTTCATCACGACGTCCATGATCACGATGTCCGGCCGGATCCGGCCCGCGAGCTCCAGCGCTTCCTTGCCGTCCGAAGCGGCCGCCGCCAGATCCAGCCGGTAGGACGCCCAGTCGATGCCGAACCTCATTCCCTCGCGGATGACCTCCTCGTCTTCGACGATCATGCAGGTGTACATGGCCGCTCCCCTTCCCGCTGCTTTCTCCACTTAATATACCGCCTGTCCGGTCCGCTTGTCATGCCGTCCCTGTCCCGTCTCGAACGGCGCAAAGACCTTCCCCGTCCGGGGAAGGCCGCTAGCTTTTAGAACAGATAATATTCGTCCGAGTCCTTGCCGATCAGCGAGTAGCGCTGGTAATGCTGGTAGTGCGCTTTGTACAGCTCGCCGTCCTTGGCCGGCGAATAGGTCAGGAAAAGCTGCTTGCGGCTGTGTTCCGACAGGTTCAGCCCGCTCTGATGCGGCGTGAAGGAGTGAAAAATAATCACGTCGCCCGGGTTAGTCGCGACGATGCGGCCGGTGGCGGGATCGATCTCGGCGATCTCCACCGCGTTCATGTTGCGCAGCTCGCCCGCCGTCGAGCGCAGCCTGTCGTGGTAACCGGAGAACAGCTCCAGTCCGCCGTTCTCCGCGGTGGCGCCGTCGATCGCTACCATGACGGAGATCAGTCCCTCGATCGGGAAGCCTTGCCACCAGGAGGCATCCTGGTGCATCGAGTAACCGTTCGCCCCCGGCAGCTTGAAGATCAGCTTATCCTTGAAGAGCTTCGGCTCGTCGAGATAAATGTCCCGCAGCGGCGCCAGCAGCCGATCGTCCTGCACGAGACTGGCGAACACCGGAGAAATATCGTGAACCGGATCGAAGCGCTCGATCTTGGTCTCCCCATTCGCATAGCTCTTGTACCCGGCGCGAATATTTTTGGGATCGGTGTAATCGGGGAGCGTGAGCAGCTTGTCGCATTCGATCTGCAATACCTTGGCCTCGGCTTCGGTGAATACGTTCCGCAGGACCAGGTAGCCTTGGCGATTGTAATCTTCCAGCTGCGTGCTGTTCAGAAAGTTAAGCGTTTGTCTCATTGCGGCCAGCCTCCATTTTTTTCTCACGGTTATTTTCTGATCGCTTTCTACAATGTTATGATATGCCTTGGATTGACGTATCTCCATGCATTGGATTCACCTATTTCATATACTTTTTTTCTCTTACGGGAAGGGGCAAACCGGTGGAGGTCAAAGCCTATTATTACAATGCGGGCGGCATGACGCAGTTCCGTTATCCGGAGGCTGCGTACGAGGGATGGGTCGTTCTGGCGCCCCAATCCGGCCGGTTTTCGTTCGCTATTTATGATGGCGCCGCGGCTGACGGGGGCGGGCGGACTGGAGCTAGCGGGGGCGGGGCTGGGGCCGAGTGGACCGGAGCTGGCGGGGCTGGGGCCGAGCGGACCGGAGCTGGCGGGGCTGGGGCCGAGCGGACCGGAGCTGGCGGGGCTGGGGTTGGCGAGATCGGGGCTAGCGCCGAGCGGACCGGAGCTGGCGGGGCTGGGGCCGAGCGGACCGGAGCTGGCGGGGCTGGGGTTGGCGAGATCGGGGCTAGCGCCGAGCGGTCCGGAGCTGGCGGGGCTGGGGTTGGCGAGACCGGGACTAGCTCCGAGCGGTCCGGGGCTGGCAGAGCTGGGGCTGGCGAGATCGGGGCTAGCGCCGAGCGGTCCGGAACTGGCAGATCTGGGGCTGGCAAAGCGTCAGCCGATGAGACGGCGGCTGACGCGTACTGCGGCGAGGCAGCGTTCGGCGAGCTCGTGCTATGCCCGCCCGGCTTCGTG
This sequence comes from Cohnella sp. GCM10012308, assembly GCF_042649185.1. NCBI lineage: Bacteria > Bacillati > Bacillota > Bacilli > Caryophanales > Paenibacillaceae > Cohnella > Cohnella sp. GCM10012308. Next base: position 50,604 of record NZ_JBHRYU010000026.1, on the reverse strand, counting down.
CTGAAGCGGTCCATGCTGGAGCCGACCGCCTTCCACTTTGTCGAGCTGTCGAGCTTGGGCGGACTGGAGCTGCCCCCGGGCAAGGTGCGCATTCGCGACGTGCATCGGCTCGGCTCGACCTTCGATTACCTGGTCCGGCTGCGCGCGGAGCAGGCCAGCGGCTATATAGAGGAGGTCGCCCATTTGATCCGCGACCTGCTGTTTCTCGTGCGGCGAGAGCAGGCCTACGCCGCCGCCTCGCGGCGCGAGACGACCGAGCCGCTCATGCATCACGCCGCCGCGCTGATGGAGCGCGGCGCCTGCGAGCCCGAATTTTCCCTCCAGCGCATCGCCGGGCAATGCGGATTGCGAGCCTCGCAGCTCAGCACGCGATTCCAGGCCGCCTACGGCATGTCGCCGATCCGTTTCGCCACCTCCGTCCGCCTGGCCAAGGCCGCTAAGCTGCTCGTCGAGACGGACTTGACGCTAGACGACGTCGCCGAGCGCTGCGGCTACCAGAACGCGTTTTACTTTAGCCGCGTCTTCTCCAAACAAATGAAAATAAGCCCTTCCTTGTTCAGAAGGGCCAATCGGGTGTGAGCTTCGGCGTTTTTTAGGACTCGACAACAAATAGCTGTCAGAAGACAGTTATATGGCCGATTTTTTGCAATAGCAAACAAATAGCTGTTAAAAGGCAGTTAATCGGCTTCACTTCTTCCAATTCCGGCCGAAAACCTGCAATTAGATGCGTATTGACACTTATTCAAAGGGCTTGTCCGTGTGTCGGGCAAAATAGTTGCCTTTTGGCAGTTATTCGCGCATGGGGTGAGATGAGTAAGAGAGCTTGGCGAGCCCGCACAGAGATCCGCGGCGGCACTAGTCCGCTCGCGCCGGGGGCGCCGTCGTCTCTCGCACGATGAGCTGCGTCGGCATAATCATCGCGGGCGGCGTCGACTCGGGCTCGACGATCAGCCGGTCGAGCAGCTCGATCGCGCGGCGGCCGAGCGTCGGCATGTCCTGCCGCACCGTCGTCAGCGACGGGTGCACGACCCGCGCCTCGTCGATATCGTCGAAACCGACGATCGACAGCTCGGCCGGCACCGCGACGCCCGCCTCGCGGGCCGCTTGCAGGGCGCCGATCGCGCCTTTGTCGGAGCCGCAGACGACGGCGGTCGGACGCTGCGGCAGCGCCAGCAGCTGTCGCATCCCGCGATAGCCCGTCTCCTGCGCGAAGTCGCCGACGACGACATCTTCCGGGCGCACGGACAAGCCCACGGCGGCCATCGCCTCATGATAGCCCGCGAGCCGTCGCTCGCCCACGTACGAGCCGGGCAGGCCCGCGATGTAGGCGATTCTGCGATGCCCGAGCTCGTGCAGGTAACGCACCGTGCCCTCCACTGCCTCCTTGTTATCCGAGGAGATATAGCCGGCCCGCTTGCCCGTCAGGTTCAGGTCGATGAACAGCGTCGGGATGCCCGACGCTACCAGCTTGTCCGCATCCAGCTCGCCGAGCTGGAAGCCGAAGGCGAGCACGCCTTCGACGTTGCGGCTGCGGCAGTGCTGCACGAAGTTGTACTCGGGATGCGCGGACAGCTGTGCCAGATAGATCAGGTCGTAGCCCCGCTCCTTGAGCGCCTCGTCGATGCCGCCGAGCAGATGCACGAAAAAGGGATTGGACAAGCCGGCCGTCAGCAGAATGCCGATCGTCATCGACCGCCTGCCGACGAGCGAGCGGGCCGCCTCGTTGGGGCGGAACTGCATCTCGGCGACAAGCGCGAGCACCTTCTCCCGCGTCGCACGGCTGACCGTCGTGTAGCCGTTGAGCACCTTGGACACGGTCGCGACCGACAGGCCGGCCGCCTTTGCGATATCGCGTATTGTCACTGTCATCGCGGGTTCCCGCCTCCGTCTGTCCGGACTTGGATACCGGCGCTATGTTGTTCCTACCATAACGCGAAGCGAGGCAGTAATGCAATGCGAGAGAAGAAGGACCACCGCAGGGACCTATCTGCCCACCGCCCTGTTCCCCTCTCCTTTGCCCTCCATCGACGATAGGCAGGTTCATCCGACATCCGTTCCGATGAGCTTGACTAACGTCGCCGCTTCGTTTTTTCGCCGCAATGCCTGCAAATATACATCTAATTTCGCCGATCGCTATCCTTTCGAGAAGAAAAGATGCAGATATGCAGGTATTTTCCTTCATCAGCCCCATTTCCGGCTTGCGCTTTGAATTTACCTGCACATTTGCAGGTATTTCATCAAGTGTCGCGCGTCGGCAGAAAATACATGTACAAATGCAGGCTTTTCAGCCCGCCAACCCTCCGAAAAGCGTCGGCACGCCAACAGCGCCCTTGCCTGTCACGAGCCGCCCCCAAATTGACTCTGCCTGCCCTGCCAAAAGAGGCATAGCCCGCGGCGTCCCGCGTTCTATGCCTCTTGCAACCTTCCCTATCAACCCTTCAGCGCGCCATCCGCAAGCCCCTGCAAAATAAAGCGTTGGAATGCGATGAAAAAGGCGACGACCGGCAGCGCCGTCAGGACGAGCGAGGCGAGAATGCTGCCCCAGTCCTTGGTGTACTGGCCGAAGAAGCTGTTGGTCGTCAGGATTAGCGTGTACTTGTTCACGTCCGTCAGCACGAGGAGCGGCAGCAGGAAGTCGTTCCACATCCACAGGATATTGATGATGGCGAGCGTGACCGTGATCGGCTTGAGCAGCGGCAGAATGATGCGGAAGAACGTGTGTATCTCCCCCGCTCCGTCGATCGTCGCCGCCTCCTCCATCTCCCTCGGAATGCCTTTGACGAAGCCGTGGTAGAAAAAGACGACCATGTTCAGCCCCATGCCGACGTAAATCAGGCCGAGACCCAGCGTCGAGCCCTGCAGCGACAGATGCTTGACCAGCTGCGTCAAGGTGATCATGATGACGTTGAACGGGATCATCATCGAAGCGAGGAACAAGAAGAACAGGCCCCCGCTGAGCTTGCCCGGCGTCCTCGACAGCTTGTAGCCGGCCATGGCGCCGAGCAGCAGCATCCCTGCCAGCCCTACGGCCGTCACGACAAGCGAGTTGAAGAAGCTCTGGACGATGTCGACGTTGTGGATCACGTAGTCGTAGTTCTTGAAGCTGAAGCTCGTCGGCCACGACAGTACGGAATGGAAGATTTCCTTCTGGCTTTTGAACGAATTGACGACCGCCATATAGATCGGCAGGGCGAAAAAAACCGCCATGACGAGCAGGACGAGATTGGACAGGACGGACCGGGGAACGGATCTGCGCGCGATCATGCTTCGATCTCCCTCCTCTTCATGACCTTGACCTGAATCAGCGTGAAGATCAGCACGATCAGGAACAGGATCATGGCCTTCGCGTTGGCGAAGCCGAAGCGGTAGTTATAGTTGAACGCTTCCTGGAAAATATGCATCGCCACGACCTCGGTCTTGCGTCCCGGACCGCCGCCGGTAAGTCCGTAGACGACGTCGAACGTGTTGAACGCCGCATTCAGCGTCAGGAAAATGCAAATCGTCAGCGCTTGCGTGATCATCGGCAGCGTGATCGAACGGAACATCTGCCAGCCGTTCGCCCCGTCGATGCGGGCGGCTTCCTTCAGATCCTGGGGGACGCCCTGGAGAGCGGCGACATAGATGATCATCATGTAGCCGGCGCCCTGCCAGAGCGAGACGATGACGATGGAGAAGAAGGAGATCTTCGGATCGCTCGTCCATGCCTGGTCGAGGAAGGGCAGCGAAGCCTTCTCGGCGAGCTCCGGGAGCAGCTTCGTGAAGATAAACGTCCACATGAAGGCGCCGATGATCATGCTCATGAGATTGGGCATGAAGAAGACCGTCCGGTAGGCGCCCTTCGCCTTTCTGCGCGACTCGATGAGCAGCGCCAGTCCGAGGGCGATGGCGTTCTGGAGCAGGACCATCAGGACGACATATTTGAGCGTGAACAAAATGGCCTGCATGAACGCATGGTCCCGAAGCGCCTCCGTATAGTTGGAGAAGCCGATAAACGAATAGGTACGGGCGAGTCCGTTCCAATTCGTGAAACTGTAGGCCGCGCCTCCGAGCATGGGGAGCAGGGTGAACACGGCGAAGAACAGCAGCGCCGGGGCGACGAAGATCGTGAACATGGTGTAACGGCGAAGCGCGCGAGGCATCTGAATCACCCTCCCTTCCATTCGAAGGCAGCTTCGGATCGAAGCTGCCTCCTGTCGTGCTGCGGACTATTGCTTGTTGAGCGCGTTCGCGTCGGTCCAAGCCTTGTCCATCGCTTTGATGACGTCTTCCTTGGACGAGTCCTTGGCATAGTAGCCCTGGAACAGCGTCTCGGATACGTTCTTGACGCCCGAAGGGATGCGGGGATCATCGTAAGCCTTGCCCGCCTTCACGTATTCCGTCACGTCCGAGACCCACGGATATGGGGTGAAGGTATGGCTTTTGGCGACGGGGTTGAACATCATGCTCTCGTAAAATGCGCTCGAATCCTTGGCGTCGAGCAGATAGTTGACGAGATCGAGGGACACTTCCTTCTCCTTGGAATCCGGAGAGACCGCGATCGACGTCGAGGTCGACAGATTGAGCAGCGTAGAGGCCGGGTCGTCATTGATCGGCATAGCCGCGACGCCGAGCTCGAACTCGGGGTCGTTCTTCAGGATTGCCTCCGCGAACCAAGGGCCTTGGGCCGGCCACATGGCGATGTTGCCTTCCGCGAACTGCGCGGTCGACTGGTCGCCGTCCAGCTCGAATACTTTCTTGTCCCCGAACTCGCGAAGCATGTCCATCGCATCCGTCACGCCGTTCAGCTCCGCGTAGGACGCCTTGCCCTCGTCCATTCTTTCGACGAAGCCTTTGTTGGCCGAGCTGTTCAGGGCGCCTACGGCCAGCGTCGGGAAGCTCTCGGCCATCCACGATTCCTTCAGCGCGATCATGAACGGCTGGATGTTTTTCGCCTTCAGCGTTTCACCCAGCTGCTTCATCTCCGACACCGTCTCCGGCAGCTTCAGGTTGTTTTCGCGGAAGATCTTCTTGTTGTACAGCATGCCCCAGCCGAGGCTCTCGAGCGGCACCGCGACGATCTTGTCGTCATAAGTGACGCCGGACTTGACGCCGTCCAGCAGCTCCGAGACGAACGGCTGGTCGCTAAGGTCGGTCAGGTAGCCGGCGCGGTAAAAGCTCGGGATGTCGTTGACGGCATGCAGCGTGAAGACGTCGGGGCTGTCCCCGCTGGCCATGCGCGACTTGAGGATCTGGTCGGCCGTGTCGGAGCTCGGCATCTCGAGGCTGATGTTCACCTTGATGTTTTTTTCCGCCAGCTCTTTCTTTTTGAACTGCTCGAAGTAGTTCTCGAACTGGGTTTTGAAGCGCGGCAGGCTGACGAACACTTTGAGGTTGACGGTTCTCGCGGCCGCGCCGGAGGCGTTCCCGTTCTCGCCCGCCGTATCGTTATCGGATCCGCAGGCGGCAAGCGTGCCGCCCAGCAGCGTCAAGGTCAACAATGCAGGAATTTTCTTGTTCATAAGGGCCAATCCTCTCCTGGTGGATGTCGATCGATCGTCTGCACTCAGTATAGCAAGCGCTGCCGCGACCGGGATCAGACGATATTGGCTCCACGAATAGGACAATATTAAGGTGCCCGGCCTTCCCGGATCCGCCCCGGCGTCTCGCCGAACTGGCTCTTGAACAGGCGGTTGAAGTACGTCACGTCCTCGTAGCCGACGGACAAGGCGATGTCCTTGATCTTCAGCTCGCTGCCGCACACCAGGCTTCGGGCTTTGTGCATACGCAGCCGGATGACGTATTCGGTCAGATTGACGCCGGTCTGCGCCTTGAACGCCTTGCTGAGATATTCCTTGGTTACGTAAAAAGCCTCCGCCATGGATTCCAGGCTGATCTGGCGCTCGTAGTTGCGGTCGATATAGCTTTTAATCTCGCCCATGTCGAGCTTGTCCTTTTTCTTGCGCTTGGCGGCGATATGACCGATGGCCGCCCCGTACAGCCCGGACAAGCCGTCGACCAGCGCTTCGGGAGACGCCGCCCCGCGCGGACGCGGGGACGGCTCGGGGAGATCGCCGCGCGCCGCGATCTCCTGCATGGAACCGTCCGACCGGACGACGAAGTCCTCCAGCAGCAGATAGAGTTCCATATACAATTTACGCAGGCCGGCTTCGTTCGCATAAGCCCGCTTCGCCAGTTCCGCGTCCAGGCGGCCGAACGCCTGCCGGGTCCCCTGAAGGTCAAGACCGTTCAAGTACCGGGCCAGCTCGCGCTTGGTCTCCGACGTCAGCGCCTGCAGCGCCTCATCCGTATAATGGACGGAGCTCAGCTCCCGTTCGCGCTGCGTGTCCGCCAAGCGGAGCTCGCGCACGCATTTCTCCAGCGCGCCGTTCAGCTCGTCCTCGTCGATCGGCTTGAGAATATACGTCGACGCCTTGTAGTCGATCGCATGCTTCGTATATTGAAAGTCCGCGTGCCCGCTGATGACGATAACCTTGGCCTCGTTGCCCTGCTCGTTCAGCTTGCGGATGAGCTCGGTCCCTTCCATCCCCGGCATCCGCATATCGAGCAATACGATATCCGGGTGCGTCTTCGCGATCAGCGACAGTCCCTCGTAGCCGTTCTCGGCTTCCCCTGCGATATCGATGCCGAGCGCTTCCCAGCGTCCGAGGCTCCGGATCATCCGCCGGCTCCATACCTCGTCGTCGATGATGACGGCCTTCATCCGCCTTCCCCCTCCCTCTCTCCCGTCAGCTCCGGCCCGGCGGGAAGATGAATCTCGATCGCGGTGCCGGCCCCTTCCAAGCTGTCGATGCGTAGGCCATAGGCCGCGCCGAAGCGCAGCTTGATCCGCGCGTCTACATTGCGGAGGCCCAGGCTCTCCGACTCTCTGTACAACGCGCCGTTGGCGTCCAGCGCCCGGCGAAGCTCCGCCAGCCGCTGCGGCTCGATGCCCTCCCCGTTGTCCGCGATGCGGATGACGGCGACGTCGCCCCGCAGCTCGGCGCCGATCGCGATATGCCAGTCGTCCAGCTTGCGCCGGAAGCCGTGCTCGAAGGCGTTCTCCACGATAGGCTGCAGCGTCAGCAGCGGGATCGGCAGCGTCTCGAATGCCTCCGGCAGCCGCTCGTCCACCTTCACCTTGTTCGGGAATCGCATTTCCTGGATATACAGGTAGTTGCGCATGTGCTGCCAATCCTCGCGGAGCGTCGCTGCGTCGGGCAGGCTGCGGATGCTGTAACGGAACATGCCTCCGATCGCCTTGACGATCTTGTGGATCTCCGGCACGTTCTTCTCCAACGCCATGCCGCTGATGAGCTGCAGCGTATTATGCAGGAAATGCGGGTTGATCTGCGCCTGCAGCGCCTTGACCTCCGCGGTGCGCTTCGCGATCGTCGCCTCGTATTCGAACTGGATCAGGCCTTTGATATTGTTGACCATGAGCTCGAAGCTGTTCTCCAAGAGCCCGATCTCGTCCTGGCGGTTGCGGCTTGCGACGAAGTCCGTCTTAATCCAATCGAGCTTGCGCATGTAGCGCACCAGATTGGTGATCGGCTTGGTCATCATATAGGCCAACAGGACCGACAGCGCGATGCAGACGCAGACGACGCCCGCTCCGATCCAGAAGCTGCTGCGGATGATGTCCTCGCTGCTGCGGGAGATCAAGTCGCCCGGCACGAGCTTCACGACAGAGAAGAACGTATAAGGCACCTCGCTGCGAAAAAGATACGTGTCCCCGATCTTTTCAAAAGACGCCAGGCTGCCAGGTTGCGGCTTTAAAGAGCGCAGGAGCCCTTCCGATTCGGACGCCGGCGCTTCGGCCTGAGGCGAATACAGGATGTTGCCGTCGGCATCCACGAGATAGACGCGGGCGCCCTCGTCCTTGCGCAGCGCGCTCAGCATGCGATCCATCAGGCTCCACTTCACGTCGAGCGCCGCCGCGCCGAGCGGCTTGCGGTCCTCGAACCGGTTGATGGGACGCATGAGCATAAAGCTCTTCTTGACCGTATCGTTCGCGTAGTTCAGCTTGCTGTGCTCCAGGTCGAAGGACATCCAGCGAACCGAGGCCAGCGGTGAGGCGTTCTTGATGCTCTCCTCGTAACCGCTGACGACATACGTCTTGCCGATATTGTCCACGTCGAGCATGACCCTGTTCAGCACGCTCTGGTTGGCATAGTAGATCGAGGAGAGCTTGTTGTTGATATAATCGTTGGCCCGGTAAAATTGCGTGATGTCGTCGTTGTCCAGCTTGCCCATCCGGTCCGAGATCTTGTCGTCGATGATGATGGCGTTCAGCAGCTCGTCGAGCTGGCTGAGCTTCTCCGACATGTACTCGCTGACGGTGGAGAGCTGGGAGCCGTTGAATTGGATCATCTCCCGCTCCATCGCATGAGACGACCTCGCGATCGCCATCGCCGTGACGGCCGTGATGGGCAGGATGGAGAGCAGCAGCATGAACAGAAGCAGCTTGTTGCGGAGCCGGCTGCGAAACGGATCGAGCACGCGGGCACGCCAGCCGCCGCGGCCGCCAGGCGGGCGGTTCCCCGGGGGCTGACGGCGGCGCGCGCCGGCAGCGGAAGATGAGGCAGCCATACGGCGATCAAGCCTCCTTGTCGTCGAGAATGACGAGAGGCATCCCCCGGTCTCGCGATCGGAGGATGCCTGTCGAACCTGATATAAGTGCGCGGATAAAATCTCTTCTTAGCCTTCGTCTCCCGGCCATGCCGCCTTGTCGGCGATAACCGTCACGTCGGCGTGCTCCTGGAGGTAGCTCGACGGCACGAGCGCCGTCACCTCGCCGCGGAGCGTCCGGTGCAGAATGTCGCGCTTGCCATCGCCGGAAGCGAGCAGCAGCACTTTTTTCGAGCCGAGCAGCACGTCCATGCCTGCCGTGAGGCTGTGGCGCGGGACACGGTCGAGACCGCCCCAGTAGACGGCGTTGCTGTGCAGGCTCTTCTCGGTCAGCGGCACGGCGCGGGTCGGCGCGTCCGCCGGCGACGGCGGCTCGTTGAAGCCGAGGTGCCCGTTCGGTCCGAGGCCCAGGATCGTCGCATCAAAGCCGCCGGCCTCGCGTACCTTAGCGTCATATTCCCTCGCGGTCGCTTCCGGATCGGACGTATTCTCGTCGAGCAGCACGAGCTGGTCCTCGCGCAGCCCCCACGGTTCGGCGACCGAGCGGCGAAGCCAACCTTCGAGAGAGCGGGGATCCTCGCGGGTAATGCCGAGGTAGCCGTCCAGTTGGAACGCCCGGATATCGGAGAAGCCGACTTCGCCCCGTTCCTGCATCGCCGATAGCTCCTCGTACATGCCCATCGGCGTATTGCCCATGGCCAGCACGACGGAGGCGCCCGGCTTGTCCTTCACGATGGCCTGCAGCCACTTGGCCGCTTCGCGGCTCATCTCTTCATAGTTTTCGGCAACGATTAGGTTTATCATGAACGCGCCCTCCTTACTTCAGCAGGCGCTCGGGCAGGTAAGCCCGGTGCGCTTGCGCCATTTCGTCGTACAGCTTCTCCGCGCGATCGATCGAGTAGACGAGCGGATGGCTCGCCAGCGCCCGGATGCCGTCGATCCGCGAGCCGCTCCAGCCGGCTTCGGCCGTCAGCGCCTGGTATTCGCCGAGCATCTTCACGAGGCCGGATACTTGCTTCGGCATGAAGCCTTGCGCGATCGGCGCGATGCCGTTGCGGTCGACGAAGCATGGCACCTCGACGACGCGGTCCGCCGGGAAATCGGCGATGGCGCCGTTGTTGCGCACATTGCAATGCCATACTTCCTTGCGGTCGTTGAAGACGGCGTCCATCACGTCGAAGGCCAGCTCCAGCTCGTGGATGCCCCCGCGGCTGCGGTTCGGATCGAGTACGGGAGCGGCGCTCTCGGCTTGCTCCGTATAATGTTTCCAGTAATCCGGCACCTTAGCAAGAATATCCTGCGCGCGGGTCGTCGACTTCGCCTGCAGCTGCTCCAGCACTTCTTCCTTGTAGTAGAAATATTGAAAGTAATCCGCCGGGATAGCGCCCATCGTCACCGCGAGCTTCAACATGCGCAGCTGGTGGCGGCTGACGGAAGGATCGTCCTTCAGGCGTTCGTAAGCTTCGGCGAGCAGCGGCATCATGTCCTGCCCTTTGTACAGATGGCGGTTGGACCAGCAGTTGTGGTTGAGTCCGATCATCGTGACGTCGATCTCGCTTGGATCGAGCCCGGCGGTCTCGGCGATCCACTGCGGGAAAATAATCGGACCCTCGCACAGCGACACGACCTTGATCGGGCTGTGATGCGTGATCGCTTCGGACACGATGTTGACGGGGTTCGTGTAGTTGAACAGCCACGCGTTCGGGCAAATCTCCTCCATGTCGGCCACGATCTCCTTGATGACATGAAGGGAGCGCATCGCCATGAAGAAACCGCCGGGCCCTTGCGTCTCCTGTCCGATGAAGCCATGCTTCAGCGGGATGCTCTCGTCGAGGTAACGAGCCTCAAAGCCGCCCGGACGAAAGCTCGTCAGCACGGCGTCCGCGCCTTGCAGCGCTGCACGGCGGTCCGTCGTCGTCGTGATCTTGATGTCGGCGCCGAGGTTGTCCGACATCTGCTGCGACATCTTGCGCACGATCTCGAGCCGCTCCTCGTTCAGGTCGACGAGCACGACCTCCGAGCCTTTGAAGTTGGCGCCTTCGCCTTGATGGATGAAGCTCGCTACCGTTCCTGCGGCGCGGGTGCTGCCGCCGCCGATATATACCATTTTGATCGCTGCCATGGCTGATCTCTCCTTAGAGGTTGCGTAATATTAGAGGTTGCATGTTATTCGGCCGTACGAAATAAGCCCAGCTCGGCGACGGACGTCTTCAACGTCTGGTCGTACATCGGGAAAGGCTGTCCCAGATCGCGGTCGAGCGCCATCAGCACCGCGCCGACGACCGGCTCGTAGGCGGCTTCCGCGATGCGAAGGCCGGGATACGCAGCCGTCAGGCTGTCCGTCACCGCCTCGGTCAATATCGCAGGACGCGCCTTGAACAGGCTGCCCGACAGAATGACGACCGCCTCGCTTGCCTGGATGCCGAAATTGGCGAGACCCGCCTCGACGTAGCGCGCGTTGCGCCGTCCGAACGCCCGGACGAGCTGTGCGGCCTCATCGTCCCCGGCGCCTGCCGCTTCGAAGACGAGCGGCGCCAGATGCTTCTTGGAGCCGAGCTTGCCTTGAATCCAGTGCTCCATCAGCGTATCCGCGTCCGCCAGCCCGTAGTGAGCGAGGATTCGCGGCTTGAGCTGCGTCTGCGGCCCGAGCCCGACGTCGGAATCGAGCGCCGCCCGCAGCGCGAGGCTGCCGAGGGACTCGCCGCCCGAGTCGTCGTCGCGGACATGATAGCCGTATATGAACGGCGACTGGCCGGGTCGCAGGATGGCGACGTTCGTACCGGTTCCGATGCAGAGCACCGCGCCGGCGGGCGACGACGTGCCGCCGCGGTAAGCGATGATGCAATCGTTCACGACCGTCACGTCCGCGACGCCCGTCGCGCCCTTGAGCGCTTCGCGCAGCAAGGCATATTCATAGGGAAAATCCGCGCCCGTCATGCCGGCGTGAACGCTCTCGATATCGCAAGCCTCTGCCTCCGCCCGGCGCAGTGCGTCAGTCACGGCTTCCTTCACGCGTTCCATGCTGTGCGCCATGCCTTGTGTGCTGTGACAGCTCCCGCCCGCGTAACCTGCGGCCAAGATGCGTCCGGACCGGTCGGCGAGCGCGGCGATCGTCTTCGTGCCTCCTTGGTCGAGCCCCAGCTTGTATTTCATATGTGACACCTACTAAGTCGTATTGGCTTGCCGTGTACTTATCGTACACCGACCGCATGCCGCGCTCTCCCTCAATACGACTGAGGACTAATGCAATCTTACTGCTGGCCTCTCACCTGGCTTGGCGTCTTGCCGACGTGCTGCACGAATACGCGGTTAAAGTTCGACAGATTGCGGAACCCGCACTCCGCCGCGATGTCGATGATCTTGCGGTCGGTCGTCTCCAGAAGGTGGACGGCCTGTCCCAGACGAATCTCGATGCAATAGTTCAGGGGCGACATGCCCACGATCTGCTTAAAAATCGCGCTGAAGCGCGAAGGGCTCAGATGAATGAGGTCGGCCATCTCCCGCAGCGACCACGGCCGGGCCGGATCCTGGTGGACGGCCTCGAGCACGCTGCGCACGAGCGGCTGCTTGCTGCGGGTTTCGATCGAAGCCGGGGTTGCCGATCTGGAAAAGTGGCGGTTCACGTAAGCGAGGAAACGGGCCATCTGCGCCCGAATGATCGTCCGGTAAGAGGAGGACTGCGTCTCGTGCTCCTCCTGCATGTCCGTCAGGATGGCGCGCAGCTCGTTCATCCTGGGATGGTCGCGATCGAGCACGTTGCCGAAGCGCAGGCCCATCTCCACGAACGGCGCCAGCAGCTCGGGGTCATAGCGCTGATCCGCGGCCAAGAGGGCGGGGTCGAACACCGTCACCTGCAGGACCAGGTCCCGCGTCTCGAATGCCCGGTGCAGATCGCTCGGACTGAGCAGGACAATATCGCCCTGCCGGATCGGGTAAGTCGTGCCGTTGATGAGATACATGCCCTCGCCGTGCTTCACGTAGTTGATCTCCAGGCTATCGTGCCAGTGTAATCGGTTAAAATACGGGAAAACGCCCTTCGTATCGCCGATGTCGAAAGGAAATGCTTTGGCCAAATCCAGCAAGTCGCGCGCTACCGCACCCATCGCGATGACCTCCGTATGCGTGTGTGTTCGATCCGGGATCGTCTTTGGGACCATCATAGCACTATCGTTTCGCAAAATCGAAACATCCTGAGGCCCGTGCGGAACCAAACGCCGCTTACCGCTTTTTTTTGCGAATCGATATGTGTTATACTATTGATCACTGTGGCCCCGTAGCTCAGCGGATAGAGCACACGTTTCCTAAACGTGGTGTCGGATGTTCGATTCATCTCGGGGCCGCCAGTTCATACCCTCAAATACAAAGAAGCCATCCTAAGTCGTATTGCGACTCCCGGAACGGCTTCTTTTTTTGTTATTGACGAACGTGCGTTTTAAAAATATTATCCAAATATATGCACCAAAAGGAGACTCTGCATGTACGGAATACGTATCGGCGCCGGAAGAACGGCCGAGATCTACGAATATGGCGAGCAGCGCGTCCTCAAGCTGTATTACCCGGGATTGACCGAGGAACAGGTGGAAGCGGAATATCGGATCGGTCAGGCCGCCTGGCGCGCCGGCATTCAGACGCCTATGCCACTGGAGCGCGTGCAGCATGACGGCAGGCATGGCATCGTGCTCGAGAGAGTCGCCGGCGTCACGATGCTCGCCTCGCTGGCGCGCCGGAACGGTACGGTGGCGCAGGAGGCCTCACGAATGGCGCTGCTTCACAGCCAGATTCACCGCATATCTGTGCCGGGACTGCCTAGCCAGAGAAGCAGCCTACAGGAGCGGATCGTGCACGCTCCCCTGCTAACCGATGAGGAAAAAAGTCGCCTGGCCCTGCTGCTGCGGGAGCTGCCCGACGGCGACCGCCTCTGCCACGGAGACTATCATCCGGACAACATCATGCTCGGCGACGGGGAATGGATCATCGACTGGATGACGGGAATGAGCGGCCATCCGGCTGGCGATGCCGCCCGGACCGCGCTGCTGCTGCAATACGGCAGCGTCCCCGATGAAGCGCCGGACGAGGTGGTCGCATGGCTGGCCGACATGCGCGCCGAGCTGCTTGACGGATACCTGCTCGCTTATGCGAAGCAGACCGGGACGACGCGCGAGCAGATCGAGCGATGGCTGCCTCCCGTCGCCGCGGCCCGTCTGTGCGAATGGATCCCTGAGGCGGAGAAGGAAGCGCTGGCGGCATTTATCCGACGGTCTATCGGACAGGAGCACCTCGGATGACCCGGCGCGCATGGCTTCTTGGCGCAGGAATTGCGATTGCATTTCCCCTGCTGGTTCACTTGCTGCTCGCAGCTTACGCGCAATGGTCGGACGCCGGCGATCCCGCCGATTTTGCCTACCATGATACGACGTTTATCGTTTACCGCATCGGTTGGCCCGGGAATATCGCGCTTGGTCTCGCAGCATTGATCGTGTACGTCTTGACACGTGGAGTCGTAAGAGCATTCAGATCCAGATTCAGATGAACGAGGTTAAATCACACGAATCAATGGAGGGAAGCACTCTCTATGCCGAAGTCTTTAAGAGTTATTGTGTCCCTGGCACTCATGCTCCTCGTGCTCGCGCAGCCCATGTATGCCGCGGAGAAGTCCGTCAAGATCAAGATTACGGTCACGAGCATCGCGTTGGTGGAAAACAACCATGTGGGAAACGAGTGGTATACCGAAGCTTCGGTCAACGGCAAGACGGTCGCCGAGGGCTCGTCCGTCACGCTGACGCTCAAGCCGTCCGCGGCGGTTAAATTACAGGCCTATGCGCAAGAACAAGACAAGATTCCCGATGAAGGCGAGGCCACGGTCTCCGTCAAAGCATCGTCGATCGCAAAGACGACAAACAAGGCGCTGAGCGTCACTGTAACGGAAAATAGGGGGCGCTACTCCGGCAATACGGCGACCTGGAAGTTTACGTTCAAGATGCAGAAGGTTGCTTAGTATAGCTTGCACCAGAAAGGGAGATCCGGCATGACTACCGCAGCTACCTCTCTATACTTTGTCCGGCATGCGGATTCTCCCTACATCCCCGGCGAGGAACGCGCCAGAGGGCTGTCCGAACGCGGACATTCGGATGCGCTGCGCGTGAGCCTGACGCTCGGGGAGATTCGCTTCGATGCCTTCCTATCCAGCCCTTATGAGAGAGCGATCCAGACTATCCGGCCGCTCGCCGGGGGCCAGCCTATTTTGGAGTTCGAAGATTTAAGGGAGCGCGAGATCGGTGAGATCTCCGGTACGCCGTTTTATGCGGCTAAGCAGCAGGTTTATCAAGACTTCGGCCTGTCGTTTCCAAAAGGAGAGTCCTCGCAGTCGGCGCAGCAGCGGGCGGTCGCCGTCATTGTCGATATACTCCGCGCCAGACAAGGCCAGAACCTGCTGATCGGCACCCACGGCGATATCATGACGCTTATCTTTAACTACTTCGACCCCGCGCATAACTTCGAATTCTGGCAGTCGACGTCGATGCCCGATATTTACAGGCTTGCGTTCCAGGGCGAGCGCTTCATCCAAATAAACCGGCTTTGGCAAGTCGAATAAGGGCACAGCAGCCAGGCCGGCGAGTAAGCTTCAATGATTCATCGCCCTGCGAAGGTAGAGCCGTTCTCCAATCTCTAACAGCAACCGCCCCGCCGATATGGATAAGCCAAGAACCGCGCCTCGCTGCCCCATTGCTCCCCCTTCCAGCACGCCAAGCAGCAGTCCTAAGACGACGGGAGCCAGGACCAGCTCCCAGATTAAGCCTTTATTCCACATCCGTCCGGACATTTTTTGCGCTGCGTAATCCTCTCGATGTATGTCCCGGCGGTACCGGAATCCGATGCTCGTCAGGATCACGATCATAGACACGTACAGATGGTCCTCCCCGTCCGCCGCGTAAAACGTCGCTATCATTGGAACGCCGAACAAAAAGAGATAGAGCAGATATAAGACGTATCGGTCCGTACGCTGCATCTTATGCCTCCCTCGAGCCTAGATGAGATATCTTAGATACACATAAACGCTGGAAAGAACGATGGACAGCAGCATGAGCGGCAAGCCGACTTTAAGATATTGGACGAACCGGATCGGATGTCCTTCCTTGCCGGCCATGCCGGCGACGATCAGGTTGGCGCTCGCGCCGATGAGCGTGCCGTTGCCGCCGAGACATGCGCCCAGCGCCAGGCTCCACCAGAGCGGTTCGAGATTGCTGACGCCCATGCTGCCCATCTCCTGAATCATCGGGATCATGGTGGCTACGAACGGGATGTTGTCGATAAAGGCGGATGCGATCGCGCTCAGCCACAGGATAAGCATCGAAGTCGCGACCAAGTCGCCCCCTGTCAGCTCGATCGCTTTCTTCGCAAGCTCGGCGATAACGCCCGTCTCGACGAGCCCCGATACGAGCACGAACAAGCCGACGAAGAAAAAGATGGTCATCCATTCGACCTTGGTAAGCGCCGCTTCCAGCTTGTGCTCGCCTGTGAGCAGCAGCAGGAGGAAGGCGCCGGCCAGGGCGACGGTCGCGGATTCGAGATGAAGCGCCTGATGGGTGAAAAACCCCAGCAGCGTCAGCCCGAGGATAGCCAGGCATTTGCGCAGCAGCTTCGGATCGGTGAGGAGTTCCTTCTCGCTCATCTCCATGATGCCGCGCTTCAGCTCTTCGGTCGTCCGGATTTTTTTGCGGAACATCCAGATGAAGAGCGGCACGTAAGCGGCCATGACCAAGATGGCGACGGGCGCCAGATTCTCGATAAACGCCATGAACGTCAGCTCCGGGACGGCGCTGCCGATCATAATATTCGGCGGGTCGCCGATCAGGGTCGCCGTGCCCCCGACATTGGATGCGATAATCTGCGTGAGCAGGAACGGCGCCGGGTTGACGCGCAGCTGCCGCGTGATGCTAAAGGTCACGGGCACGATGAGCAGCACCGTCGTCACGTTGTCCAGAAACGCGGAGCATGCCGCCGTGATCAACGACAGCAGGATGAGAATACGGATCGGCTCGCCCTTCGCCTTTTTGGCAGCCATAACCGCGATATACTTGAACATGCCCGTGTCGGCCGTCGTGCTCACGATGATCATCATGCCGATCAGCAGCCCCAGCGTGTTGAAGTCGATATGATGGATCGCCGTCTCCTGATCGACGATGCCGAGGGCGACCAGGAGCAGCCCCCCGATCATGGCCACGATTGTCCGGTGGATTTTCTCTGAGATAATTAGCGCATAAATGACTAGAAAAATTCCGATTGCCCAAATCGCTTGCTGTTCCATCTAGAACCTCCATCAATTATGCGGGGACTTATAATGTCTATTAGCCGTTCGTCCACTCCACGCTTTGCAGCAATCGCTGTTTCATGAGCTCAAGCACGAAGTCCGTATAGTAATCCTTGCGAACGATAACCTTGTATTCGCGGTCCGGATAGTGATAGAAGAGCACGTCCGTGTACACGCGATTTTCGTCAAACGCTTGACGCACCCGCTGTAAGCCCGCCAGCGCCGACGGTTCGTCGGTCACGAGGTCAATACGGAACTCTACGTCGTTCTCGTTAGCAGATTCGCTAATGCGCAATATGGATTCATCGAATCGATAGCTGAGCATGCGGCTTCCTCCCTTGCATCAGATGAGATATCGAAAATAAACGTACGCGCTGGAAACGACGATGGACAGCAGCATGAGCGGAAAGCCGATCTTAAGGAATTGGACGAACCGGATCGGATATCCTTCCTTCCCCGACATCCCGGCGACGATCAGATTCGCGCTCGCGCCGATGAGCGAGCCGTTGCCGCCCAGGCAAGCGCCCAGCGCAAGGCTCCACCAGAGCGGCTCGAGGTTGCTGACGCCCATGCTGCCCATCTCCTGGATCATCGGGATCATCGTGGCGACGAACGGAATATTGTCGAGGAACGCGGAAGCGATCGCGCTCAGCCACAGGATAAGTAGAGACGTCGCGACCAGATCGCCGCCCGTGAGATCGATCGCTTTCTTCGCCAGCTCGGCGATGACGCCCGTCTCAATCAAGCCCGACACGAGCACGAACAAGCCGACGAAAAAGAAGATGGTCATCCATTCGACCTTGGTAAACGCCTGCTCCATCATATGCTCGCCCGTGAGCAACAGAAGCAGGAAGGCGCCCGCCAAGGCGACGGTTGCGGACTCGAGATGGAACAGCTGATGGGTGAAAAAGCCGACCAGCGTCAGTCCCAAAACGGCCACACACTTGCGAAGCAGCTTCGGATCGGAGATGAGCGCCTTCTCGTTCATCTCCATGACGCTGCGCTTAAGCTCCTCCGTCGTTTGGATCTTTTTGCGGAACATCCACACGAAGAGCGGGATATAGACGGCCATGACGACGACGGCGACAGGTGCTAGATTGTTAATAAACGCCATGAATGTCAGCTCCTTGACGGCGCTGCCGATCATGATATTCGGCGGGTCGCCGATCAGGGTCGCCGTCCCCCCGACGTTGGACGCGATAATCTGCGTCACCAGAAAAGGCACCGGATTGACGCGCAGTTGACGCGTGATGCTGAAAGTCACGGGAACCATGAGCAATACCGTCGTCACATTGTCGAGGAAGGCGGAGCCGACCGCGGTAATGAGTGCCAACAGCACGAGGATGCGTACAGGCTCGCCCTTTGCCTTTTTTGCCGCCAGCACCGCAATATACTTGAATACCCCCGTCTCGGCTGTCGTGCTCACGATAATCATCATGCCGATCAATAGGCCCAGCGTGTTGAAGTCGATGTGATGTAGCGCCGACTCCTGATCGACGATCCCGAGGAAGACCATGAGCAGTCCCCCGATCATGGCCACGATGGTCCGGTGAATCTTTTCCGAGATAATTAGCGCGTAGATGACCAGAAAAATGCCGATTGCCCAAATCGCTTGCTGCTCCATAAGGCCCTCCCTTATACAAATGATGGAAATAGGATGTCCGCAACCGTCCGGCATATGCCCGCACTCCATCTGGAAAGGCCGAAAAAAGCAAAGAGAAGCCCACCAAATGGCAGGCTCCTCCGGTAAATCCCGATATGCAGTTACTTTTTATCTTATATGATCGCGCGGTGGTTGTAAACCCGGCAGGCTTGTTCTTAGGCTCCGGAATAGACGATCCGCGCGTCGCCCCAATCCGCGTGATCCCAATCGCCGCCGGCGACGCCGTTCGTGACGACAAGCTTCATCTCCCTTGCGCCGCTGATGTCGAGGTCGATCAGCTGCGTCTCGGAGGTCGCTGTCATAACGCCGCTGTCGAACGCCTTTACGCCGTCCAGCCATACCTCGAAGCTGACGTCGCCGTTGCCGTAGGTCTCGTCGTCCACGCCGACCGCCGCCTGGAACCGGGCGTAGGCACCGCCGAGCGTATAGACGATCTCGGAAGCGGCATGCGTGCCAAGTCCCTTGGCGTAGACGACGTCGTTCAGCGTGATCGGCTTGCCGTCGGAGGACTTGTCGCGCTGGATATTGCCCCAGCCCGCAGTGCCCGAATCCCAGGCATAGTCGCTGAGATAGACGGCCGCAGACGCAGGCGGCGTCAACGTGGCGACAACCGGATCGCTGGCAGCCGAGCGGTTGCCAGCGGCATCCTTCGCCTTGACGGTGAAGGTCTGCGACGTGCCTGGGAGAAGGCCTTCCGCGGTGTACGAGGTCGCTGACGCGCCCGTCGTCGTGCCGACTAATGCGGTGCCGCGGTAAACTTCATAGCCCGTGACCGCCTTGTTGTCCGTCGACGCGGCCCAGGAGAGGCTTGCGCTCGTGCCGGTGACTGCGGTCACCGCAAGGCCGGTCGGCGCCGTCGGCGGCTCGGCGTCCGGCAGCTCCGTCGTTACGGCGAGCGGCGTACTCGCGTCGGAGACGTTGCCTGCGGCGTCGCGCGCGCGGACAGTGAAGCTGTAAGCCGTGGCCGGTTCGAGGCCCGTCACGGTGTAGGCAATCTCGCCAGGCGCCGTCGAGCCGGCCAGCGTGCCGTTGCGGTAGACGTCGTAAGCGACGACGCCGACATTGTCGGATGCGGCGCTCCAAGTCAGGCTGACGGCTTCATCGGTTTTGGAAGCTACGGCCAAGTTCGCGGGCACGTTCGGCTTTTTCGTGTCGGGCAGGCCCGGACGGACGAGGATGACTTTTTCCTTCAGGTTAGCGCGTCCTTCGTTGTCCCAAACGACGAGCGTCACCCGGTACGCGCCTGGCTGTTCGTAAACGAAGGTCGGCCGGGACGAGGCGCTTGGCAATCCCGTGCCGAAGTCCCACAGATAGGTTGCGATCGATCCGTTGTCCTTCGATTTGCTGACGAAGGTGGCCGGTTCGCCTACGCGCACCAGCAGCGGGCTGTCGAAGTCGGCGGTCGGCTTGGGGTTGGCAAAGCCGCGCGAGGCCGGCTGCGCGTTGCTCTTGTTGCCGTACACGACATTGTTTTTCCACTCCAGATGCTGGGCGGCCACCGGATACGGGTCGATCGCCACGTCCTTGTTTCCGTAGATGATGTTGTTCGTGAAGCTGAGCCGGTCGACGCCCGGCGCGTCCGTAATCTCAATCGCCTTACGGCCGTTGTTCGCGATCAGGTTGCTGTCGAACGTCAGATTTTGCGCGTTGCCGTGAATCCGGACGCCGTTGCCCTCGTAGCCAGGGTAGGCGGCCTTCGGATTGCCAAGCTGCGTGTCGATGAAGCTGTTGCGGTAAAAGTATTGATACTGCTCGGTCTCGCCCGAGCCCGCACCCTGCAGCTGCATGCCCCACATGACCATGTTTTTGACGACGTTGTAGCCCCATAGCTGATGCCCTGTACCCGGCGACTGCTGGATGCCGACCTGCTGGCCGCCGTCGACGACGTTGTCGGTCGTGACCGCGTTATCGGCCATGATCTCGAGACCGATGGAGCCGACGCGGCCGTCCGTCGGGTGCACGACGTTGCGCCGGACGGCGATCGTCTTGGAGCGGACGGCGCTGATCCAGAAGTCCACCTGGTTGTCCTCGATGATTGAATTGTTCACATCGGTGTGCAGCTCGATGGACAGGCCATGCTCCTTAAGCCCCGATCCCGCGATCTTGTTGCCGCGGATGACTGCGCCTGGGCTGCCATCGTTCACGAAGATACCGCCGCGGCCGGTATTTGCGATGACGTTGCGCTCGATGAGGGCGTCCGACGAACCCCAGCCCGCGCGCACGCCGGCGCCCCAGATGGAACCGGTGCCGATGTTCGAAATCTTGTTGTCCGCGATGCGAACCTTCGGCGAGCCCACCGCATACAGCGCATGCGGCCCGAAGCCGTCGGTCGCCGCGAAGTCCTTGACGACCAGACCGCTCAGCTCGTTGCCGCTGCCCCCCTCGGACACCGCAGCCGACATCGCGATCGTGCTGTTATTGCCGTCGAGCGTCATATTTTTCACCGATGCGCCCGTCACGTTGTTCAGATAAAACATGTAAGTATCCGCGCTGTCCACGTACTTCACGACCGTGCCGCTCTGAGACTGGCCGCGGATCGTTACGCCCGACTTGCCCCGCACCGTGCCCCCGAGATAATACGTCCCGTTCGGAATCAGCACCGTATCCCCGGCCGAAGCCGCATCGACCGCCGCCTGAATGCCGGCACGGTCGTCAAGCGTGTCCGCGCCGCTTGCCCCGTAACTCGCGACCGACAGCGTCGCCGGACCCGCCGCGCCCGCGGACAGCGGAATCGCCGTCCAAGCCAGTACCAACGACAAGCCGAGCCCGATTGCCGTTCTTTGGGATGCTTTTCTTGACGCATGTTTGGTGGAAGGATGAAGCTTCATTTCTTAATTCCTCTCCTTCGCGCGATATGTACGGCTCCAAGGGAGCCGTCGTATCTATCATGCGGGAAGCGCGTACGCGCCGTTACTGCAAATTGTTCGAAATACCCGCGCGTGCGGCTGTTCCTTTTGGGAATTGTTGTGATTTAATTGAATCCGATCCGTTCCCACGCGCAAGGGAATGCGATATGCTAGTTTTACATTTGCATAAAAAGGTAAATTTGTGATGACATACTCAAACGCTATCGAGAGAGGAAGCGAGGCCATGAAGAAAAAAATTGTCGTTCCAATCGGATTGAACGAAGCCTTCGCGTACGACAAGAACACCAACACGCTCAAGATGGGCGGCCCGCGCTAGCTGAGCCTTCACCAGCGCTTTGCGCTGGCATCCTTCCGTCATCACGGAAACGCGGCAGGTGTACAGCAAGTACTATATGGGAATCGAGTTCGCGCTTGAGACAGCGAAGGATACCACGCTGGAGGCGTAAGCCAAGAAAGCGCTGAAGAATCAGTTCAAATATTTGAAAGCAGGCAATGCGCGCGCCACTGAGCTCGACGGGGCCGATGCGCTGCTCTACGACTATACGATGCGCGATTCCGTCGGCCGGCTGGCGATCGTCCGGAATGGTGACGACTTCATCACCCTCGATTTTTTTGTGGACGAGACTAGATACACCGCGGCGGATATGAAGGAGCTCGACAAGATTCTGGACAGCTTCAATATCCAGTAGGCTGCTGAGAGGAGCTTGGATATGAAAAAGCGGTTGTATCTCCCGGTACTGGTACTGGTGTTGGTGCTTGCGGCGGCTGTTGGCGGGTGTGCCTCGCCGCTATCTCTGAAGTCCTACGTGGCGGACGGCAACTCCATGTCCCCCACCTTAAACGATGGGGACAAGATGCTCGTCAACACGGATATATCCAAGGAGATCAAGGTGGACGATCTTCTCATTATCAAGGTTAACGGGAAGGAATATTGCAAACGCGTAATCGGCGTGGCGGGCGACCGGATCGAAGCCAAAGAGGGCGGCGTATACGTCAACGACCGGTTGCTTTATAAAACGGATTTCATGCCGGACGATATCGTCAAGCCGGAGATCACGCTCGGCGAGAACGAGTTGTACATGCTAGGCGATAATATCGACAACAGTCTGGATAGTAGAATGTACGGGCCGATCGAAAGAGATCAGGTCATCGGGCGCGTAACGAAAATTAAGCCGAAAAAATGAAGGTGAGGCGCACAATAAAAAGCACCTTTATCCGACGCGATTATGCGGCAAACTGCTGCGGACCCGATCCGAAACGGCTAAACGGCATGTGCTGCGGA
Source organism: Cohnella sp. GCM10012308 (assembly GCF_042649185.1). NCBI lineage: Bacteria > Bacillati > Bacillota > Bacilli > Caryophanales > Paenibacillaceae > Cohnella > Cohnella sp. GCM10012308. Next base: position 27,877 of record NZ_JBHRYU010000026.1, on the reverse strand, counting down.
CCCAGGATACGCTATTTTCGCTAATATGGCTATTTTTCTTAGCTCTTGGACATACGGTCCGTTATTAGCCGCACTTGGAGCTATTGAGAGACAAGATGCGAGGAATAACGTACCTGCAGTCCGAAACAAGCTTAAACCTCCAGTCTGGCGTAAAATAGCGGCTTCTGGGTCCGTGTTATAGGCTGTTCTGGGCGAGGGGGCGATACTATGTTCGAATGTCGCAACCGGCGGCTCGTCTTTATCAGTCGACGAACCGCCGTTGCTGGCGCCTTCCGGTTGTGTGCCTCGTTCCCTCACACCGACGGCTCTATCAATCCCTTGCGGATCAGATTAGCCGACACCGGCGCGCGGCCGATCTCCCTGGCCCATACGGACAGCTGGCCGATATGGTGAATCTCGTGCGCGATCACGTGGCGCATCACTTCGCCCCAGGCGTGCACCTCCGACGTGCCGTCCGGACGTTCGTCGCGCAGCGGCCGCGTCTCCATGGACGGCTCCCAAGCCGCCACGAACGCTTCTACGTCGGGCCTCAGCCTGCGGTCCAGCGCCCGGACTAGATCGAGCGAGTCGTACTTTTCATACGGGTCCTCGAAGTCCGGCCCGCCCAGCATGAATTGAATCCAGCTGTACTCCACGTCCGCGATGTGGAACAAGGTCTTCAGGATGCTGCCGACGCCGCCCGTTCGTGCCTTTAGCAGTTCCTCGTGGGGTACGTCTTCGCACCATTGGTACCATTGCTCGCGAACGATCCAGTTGTATCGGAAAAAGGTTTGCATCGCTTACCTCCTGCAGGAGTGATTATCTCGGCCATTTAGCACTGACCTTCTATTTAGCAACGATCTTATTCTACTATATCCATTCTAATCGGGGTGCCTCATGGATCAAAACGTCATTCAACAAGCGAGAACGCTGGCAGAACAACTCATCCGGCAAGCGGGAGCCATCGCGCTGGAGCGATTCGACAACGTCGCGGAACTGACGGACAAGGACGAACACGGGGACGTCGTCACCGAAGTCGATCATTTGGCGGAAGCGGTCATCCTTGCGGGGATTCAAGCGGCATTCCCGGACCATGCCATCCATAGCGAGGAAGCGGGGAGTGTTGGCGGCGACAGCGATTGGCTATGGCTCATCGACCCGCTGGACGGCACGAACAACTTCGCGATCGGCTTGCCGGTCTTCACGACGTCGATCACGCTTATGTACAAGCGCGAGCCCGTGCTCGGCGTCGTCTACGAGCCGCTCACCGACAGGCTGTTCGTCTCCGCCGCCGGCGAAGGCGCCTCCGTTAACGGGAAACCGATGCAGGTCAAGCCATCCGCCCGGCTCGCCAAGGCCAATATCGGCTGGATCCAGGGCCACGCCGTGCGCAACGACCCAAGCGCGGTCCGGCTGCGCCATCATCTCGACGTCAGCTTCAAGCGCATGATGCGGCTGTGGGCGCCGGCGCTGCAATGGTGCATGCTCGCCAAAGGCGATATCGATGCCATCGTGCTGTACAATTCCGAAGGCGACGATCTCTACTCGGGCATCTTAATGGTAAAAGAGGCCGGGGGCGTCGTCGTAGACTTCGAGGGAAGGCCGTTTACGGGCATGCGGGCGGAGCCGTACCTGATCGCCTGCCATCCGGATAACCAGGATGAGCTGCTGCGGATGGTCCGGGCGGGATTGGTCGAAGCGGCGGGGACGGCATGACGCCCGAGCAGCTGCCGCAAGACCTGCTTAAGCGGATCGGGTCCGTCGTGTGGCATCGTATCGCGATCGGACAATCCGGAGCGCGGACTTACCGGCTTGAGCACGCGGAGGGGCCGAGCACCTTTATGAAAATTGCGGATATCGGTTGTCCCGATACACTCCGGGCGGAAGCCGATCGGCTAACCTGGCTCCAAGGGAAACTGCCCGTACCGGGGCTGTTGGATTATCGGCAGCAGGCCGGCCGCGAGACGCTGTGGATGTCCGGGGTTCCGGGCATCCATGCTGCCGACGCGAGTTGGACGGATCGACCGCACGACGTAGCTCGCGCTATGGCTGCCGGCCTGAGGCATGTGCATGCCTTGGACATCGTGGATTGTCCTTTCGACCAACGCGTCCAGATCCGCGTCCGGGAGGCCGGAAGGCGCCTCGCGGCGGGATTCGTCGATGCAGACGACTTCGATTCCGAACGCGCAGGCTGCAGCGCGGATGAGCTGTATGCGCAGCTGCTGGCGACCGTGCCGCCCGATGAAGACCTGGTGTTCACGCATGGCGACTATACGCTGCCCAACGTCATGCTGGATGAGGAGCTCGGAACCGGATTCATCGATTGGGGGCGTTCAGGCATCGGCGACCGCTATCAGGATATCGCGCTGGCCGCGAGGAGTCTCGCCGGCGATTACGGCTCTTCTTCAGCGGAGGTCTTTTTGAGCGCCTACGGCCTCTCTGAGCCTGATCGGGACAAGCTCGAATTTTATCGATTGCTGGACGAGTTTTTCTAGATAAAATGTCGGACTGCCGTGCGCGCCTGCCTCATATACTTCTGCGATGCGATTTGAATCGCCTATGCAGGAGGTATGAAAGGATGTCTTATACAGAATCGACAACGCTCCAGACGTCGGCGCTTCAGACGCCGGTGCTTCAATCGCCGTCGCTGAACCTGTCGGCCGACTCGACCCAGAAGGTCAATTATGCCAAGAACGATCAAAACGTCATCACGCAGCTGTTCGCCGATCAACTGCCCGCCGTCAGAACCGGGTTCTTCAATATCTATATGAGCCAAGGCGTCGTGGTCTCCCCGCACTGGCATACCAACGCCACTGAGCTCGTTTTCTTGATCAGCGGCGAGATCCAGACGTCCGTCTTCAATCCGTTTACCCAGCAACTCATGACCTACCGGCTCAAGCCCGGCCAAGTCTCGCAGTTCCCGCTGGGCTGGTTCCACTGGCTCGTTGCCCTGACCGACCATACGCACCTGCTGACGATCTTCGACGTCCCGACGCCCGATATCGTGTACGCGGGAGACTTCTTGCGGACGCTGCCGCCGGAAGTTGCGGCCCGCGCTTACTGCGTAAATCCCGCCGCCTATGCGCAAGCGGTAGCCCCGATCCAGAAGCCGGTCATCCTCGGACCGCCTCCGGGCTGCTCCCCGGCCGGCGCGGTGCAGGGCGTATCTGCTCAGCAGGGAGCGGGGTACCCGCATGGTGCAGTGCAAGGAGCGGCCTCGCCGGGCCCGATGTATCCCGGCACAATGCCGGGCGTGATGCCGCAGAGCGTCATGCCGCAGCAGCAGGGAGCGGCGGCGATGCCCTATCCCCCTGGATCAGGCTGGAGGTAAGCCTTGGAAGAGGCATAGGAATCATAGGAATCATAGCAACAGCACGAAGCCTGCGGCGGATGCCGCAGGCTTTTTTAATCTATAGTGTGAACGGCCGGTACGGATCTTGGAAACGGGTGAGATAAAACGCGAGGCCGAAGGTGATGGAAGCCGAGAAAGTACTATCGCAGGAAAGCACATTCGCGTGATCACCAGTGAGAACCGAGAAAGTACTATCGCACGAAAGCACATTCGCGTGATCATCCGCGGGAACCTCGAAAGTACTGTCGCAGGAAAGTACATTCGCGTGATCACCAGTGAGAACCGCGAAAGTACTGTCGCAGGAAAGCACATTCGCGTGATCACCCGTGGGAACCACGAAAGTACTGCCGTGGGAAAGCACATTCGCGTGATCACCCGTGGGACCGCGAATGTGCTGTCGCAGGAAAGCACATTCACGTGATAACCCGCGGGACCGCGAGAGTACTGTCGCAGGAAAGCACATTCGCGTGATCACCAGTGGGAACCGCGAAAGTACTGTCGTGGGAAAGCACATTCGCGTGATCACCAGTGGGAACCGCGAAAGTACTGTCGTGGGAAAGCACATTCGCGTGATCACCAGTGGGAACCGCGAAAGTACTGTCGTGGGAAAGCACATTCGCGGGAATGAACGCGGAATCACGAAAGTACTATCGTGGGAAAGCACATCAACGAGATCACCAGTGGAAGCTGCAAAAGTGCCCGCGCGCTCATGCCTTCAAACCTCCCCCCAGCGGCATACTACCGAGACGCTCCGCGATTCGCGAACGGCTTCCCGAGGTACGCTTATAGAAAAGGGGGAATGCTTCATGAATAGGCGTAGACCGCACGGCCGTCATACATACCCGCTGACCCATGCCATGGTCGCCGCGTGGATCTTCCTCGCGCTGATCCCTGCGCTGGCCCTGGTTCCCAGTCATGCTGCCGCCGCCAGCTTTATGGCCTCCTGGCCCTACAAGGCCGGCCTACTCGGCGCGGAGCAAGTCGTCGTCGTCGAGGCCAAGTCCCTGCGAGCGCAGACCGGCGTCCTGTCGCTCCGCGAGAAGCAGCCGGACGGCAGATGGACCGTCGTCCTGTCAGGCATTCCCGTCGCGCTCGGCAAGAACGGCATCGCGAAGACGAAGGAAGGCGACGGCCGTACGCCCTCCGGCGTGTACCCGCTGGGCGAGGCGTTCGGCACCGCGAGCAAGCCGAAGGGGCTCAAGCTCCAATATAGGCAGACGACCAAGCAGGACTATTGGGTCGACGACCCGGCGTCGGCCGATTACAATCACTGGGTTACCTACAGCGGCAACCCGGACCGCAAATGGCACTCCTTCGAGCGCCTCAACCAGCCGCTCTACAAGTACGCGGTCGTCGTGCGCTACAACGACGCTCCGATCGTCCCCGGCCGCGGCAGCGCCATCTTTCTTCATCTGTGGCGGGGAGCGGATAAGCCGACAGCCGGCTGCATCGCCATGTCCGAATCCAACTTGCTCAAGCTGATGGCCGCGCTCGATCCCGCAAAGTCGCCGGCCATCGCCATCGGCCTGGCCGGCTAGCTGGAGCCGGGCTTTCGTCCGGTGAAGTTCATAATCAGGCGAAGCTCGCCACCAGCACGACGATCGCGATCGGCACGATCAGGATCCCCACGAAAATGAGGGCGCCGATCGGATGGGCGAAGTTGATCGTCCAGCCGACGCCATACCTTTTTTCCACCATCAGGGCCGGGTCCGCCTTATTGTAGTAGAAAAATCCGCCGCGCCACGCTTCGTCCTCCTGAACGCGCGGCGTATTCGTCGCCTCGTCCAGGCCATGCCTCGTCACGTACCAGACGAAGCCGAACACCGCCAGGATGAGCAAAGCAGGCAGCAACAGCATCGCAGGACTCAGATGGCTGACCGGCCAGCCGTATAGCGTCACGGCTTGGCCCAGGCCCAGCATCACAACGACGAACAGCGAGAGCGCGTAAATGAACACCGAGTTCGCCTTTCTGAATTGCAATTGCTTCTCTCTCGAGGCTTCCGGGCGCGCGGGATCAAGCTGCTGCCGCGCTTGGCGAATGGTCATATTAACCAACATGAATACGCCGATCAACCCGAGTTGGACGATATTCAGCATGAACACGGCGCCAAAGCTTTTGGGAGAATACGCATCCGCCTCTCCGGCAATTCCGAAGTGCGTCGGCACAGGGTCCGGGATGACGTCCCAATGCAGCAAGACCGAGACGACGCACGCAAGAACGATCGCCAGCTGGATCAGGAACCAGCCGTTGCCCACAAGCCGCTGACGCTGGCGGAACAACAAGTCGATGACGATCTTGGACGGCTTCTCCGCGCTCCAGTTCCTAGCCTTCTTCAAGCGCATCGCCTGCCGCCGCCCCGAGCGCCAGACAGGGATCAGGCCGCCGATCTGGATGATCAGCGCCGTCCCGATCGCCGTCTCGGGGCTCCCGCCCGTTCCGCTGCCGCTCCAAAGACCGACGACGGCGCCAACCACAGTGCCCAGCACCCAAACTGCGAACATCGCACTATAGTGCCGGCTGCGGATGCGCCCGACCTCCGCGCTGCCGCGATCCGCTGCGGGTACGTACAGGCCGAACAGCAAATGCTTCGGCGACAGGAACACAGCCCCGATCATCGTCAGCGAGATCAAGACGTCCAGGATGCCCATAACCAGCCATTCCGTCTGCGTCGCGTTCACTTCGCATCCTCTCCCTTCGTCGTCAACTGCCTGTAGACGGCAGCGCTCTGCTCAGCAAATTCCGCCTCCGACATCCCGCGTACCGCCGCTTCTGCGGCGAGCGACCGAATGCCTCTCGCCAGCTTGGCGCGGAATGCGGCATCCGTACCCGGCATTCCGCCCGGCTGTACGACAACCCCTTGCTTGCGGTGCACCTGGAGGAAGCCGTCTTGCTTGAGAATCTGATAAGCCTTGTTCACGGTATGCAAATTAATGCCCAAGTCTGCCGCGAGGCTTCGTACGGACGGCAGCGGATCCCCGGGCTTCAACTGCTCCGAGGCGATGCCTTCGATCAGTTGATCGACTAGCTGCGTGTATATGGGGACTTCCGATTGCAGATCGATCTCCATCCACATGGCGCATCCTCCTCCGCCTTTCTGTTATACTCATTATATAACAGATAATTAAACAATAACAGTCCAAAACTCTTAAATAGGCCTAAATCCGTTCTTTGCTTTTGCGCTAGGCTGTGCTATACTTTCACTTGCCGCTAAAATTCGGCATTTTCGAGACGTGGCTCAGCTTGGTAGAGCGCTTGCTTCGGGAGCAAGAGGTCGCAGGTTCAAATCCTGTCGTCTCGACCATCCAATACAATGACAGAAGCCCTGATTTCAGGGCTTCTTTTTTATTTTCGCCAACTTGTAATCCCCCGTACATATACGGTACAAATGGAAACGATACGATAATAGGACGAATGCAGTCATCCGCTGACGGAAAGGAGCTTGCCTTATGACAACCGTGTTGGTCGTGGACGACGAAGCGCATATCCGGGAGCTGGTCCGGCTGTACCTGGAGGACGAGGGCATGGAGGTCGTGGAGCAATCGAACGGCGCGGCGGCTTGGGCGTACATGCTGAAGCAATCGGTCGACCTCGTCGTGCTCGACGTCATGATGCCGCAGATGGACGGCTGGGAGCTGTGCCAGTTGATCAGAGAGAATGGCGATACGCCGATCCTGATGGTGACGGCCAAGGGTGAGCCTGCCGAGCGGATCAAGGGCTTCCGGTTAGGAACGGACGATTATCTGGTCAAGCCTTTCGATCCCATGGAGATGGTGATGCGGGTAAAAGCCTTGCTGAAGCGCTATCGAATATCGACTTCGCAAAACATTCGCCTTGGAAGCGTCCTGCTCGATAAAAAAAGCTATCTGGTGGCGTTTGAAAACACCGGACAGACCGCAACCCTGCCTATGAAGGAGTTCGAGCTCCTGTATATGCTGGCCAGCTACCCCGGACAGCTATTCACCCGAGATATGCTGATACAAAAAATATGGGGAATGGACTACGACGGGGACGAGCGGACGGTGGACACGCATATCAAGCGGCTCCGGGAACGATTCGCCGATTACGCCGCCGACTTCAAGATCGTGACGCTGCGCGGGCTCGGTTACCGGCTCGAGGCTTATCATGATTAAATCGTTATACGTCCGCATCGTACTTACCTTTCTGGCCGCGGTGGTCGTGAGCCTGTTCTTGTCTCTGTGGTTAATCGTGCGCATGTTCGAGACCCAGATCACCGATTATGTCCAAAACGAGATGATCGCAAACGGCAAGGACATCATTGAATCCTATGTCGAGTCATACCCCGAGCATTCGGAGATGCTGGCGAAAGGTATCACTGTTGTCGCCACCGTCAATTTTTACGGATCGGACGGTCAATTGCTGCATAAGGACGTCTTGCCGGCGGACAAGCGGATTGCGGTCGACGCCGAGAAGATCGACTTTGTGCTGGGCGGAGGCGTCTATCGCGGCAAGGCACCCGCCGATGCCTTTGTCGTAGGGCTTCCTTTTCAAATCGGCAGCGAACGGTTCGCCTTATTCACAGAGCCCGCCATCGGTCCGTTCATGCACTTGATCGGCAATTTCTTTCGGTTCGAATTGCTGTTCGTCCTGCTCATCGGCAGTGTGTTGATTCTCGTCGCGGCGCGATTTATCGTCAGGCCGCTCAAGCGATTGACCGATGCGACCCGCCGGATGAGCAAAGGCGACTTCGGCGTCGTCATCCGGTCGAAGCGCAAGGACGAGCTCGGGCAATTGACGCGCAGCTTCAATCTGATGGCCCAGGAGCTCGGAGCGCTGGAGAAAACCCGGCAGCAGTTCGTGTCCAACGTTTCGCACGAGATTCAATCTCCGCTCACTTCAATTAAGGGGTTCACCAAGGCGCTCAAGCACAAGAAGATGGACGAGGAAAAGCGGCTGCAGCTGCTGTCCATCATCGAAGAGGAGACCGAGCGCCTGTCTCGTCTTGGCGAGGATCTGCTCCAGCTGTCTTCCTTGGAATACGAGCATCTGGAGCTTAATCTCCGCGCTTACCGGCTGGACGAGCAATTGCGCAAGGCGGTCATCGCCCTGGAGCCCCAATGGACGCAGAAGGGTCTTCGCCTTGAGCTTGAGCTGGCCTCGCTGGACATCGTCGCCGACGAAGATCGCATTTACCAGCTGTGGATCAACCTGCTCGGCAACGCGATCAAATTCACGGGCCCGAACGGAGAGATCCGGCTGGTGGCAGGGCAGCAAGGCGATACTGCGGTCGTATCGGTTCAAGATACCGGCACCGGGATCCCCGAAGGCCAGCTGGACGCGATTTTTCAGCCGTTCTACAAGGTGGATCCGTCCCGCACGAGCGCCGTCCCGGGCAACGGCATCGGCCTGTCGATCGTCAAGCGGATCGTCGGTCTTCATCATGGCGACATTCAAGTGACGAGCGCGCCGGGAGAAGGAACGACGTTCCGAATTACGCTCCCGCTGGATCCGCCTTCCAGCAAAATGTAACCGGTGCTTCACATAGACGACAAATTAGGCCGTTATACTCCTCTCATATAGGAGAGGAGAGAAATAGGGATGAATTTTCTTAGCCGCATCAGTCTCAAAAACGGGGCTGCCGTCATTATCCTGTGCATACTCGTACTGGGGTACGGCTTCTACTCAACGACACAAATCAAGCAGCAGACGTTCCCGGACCTCGAGCTGCCGGCCGTGTCGATCCAGGCGATCAATCCCGGCGCTTCGTCGGAAGAGATCGAATCGGAGATCACCAGGCCGATCGAGGATACGTTAAAAGGCTTCAAGGGTTACGATTCCCTCACGAGCTCCACGGGGGAGAACGCGGCAAGTCTCTTTATCCAGTTCCCGTTCGGTACGGATATGGAGAAGATGTCCGCCGACGTGGAAACGGCGCTGGCCAAGCTGTCGCTGCCGAGCAGCGCCAACGTCACGGTCCAGCGGCTGTCCGCGGGCGCCGTACCGGTCTATCAGGCGGCGGTCTTCTCCGACGGAGAAGGAGCCGAGTCCGACGCGCTGGCGGCCAAGCTGGCGACCGAGGTCGTGCCGAAGCTTCAGAAGCTGGACGGCGTCAACTCGGTCACGCTGACCGGAACCCAGACGGAGAAGCTCAATATCGTCGTCGACAAAGACAAGGCGGGCCAACACGGCATTACGCTCGGCGCCATTCAGAGCGCGCTCCAGTCGCTCCAATACGCGCTCCCGCTCGGTAACGTGAGCGAAGACGAGCAGACGATCCCGGTCCGCCTCGTGGGCGGCGTCGATTCGCTCGAGCAGATCCGCTCTCTGGAGCTCGGCGGCGGCGCTGCGGCTGGACAAGCGGCGCCAGGCGGCGCTTCTGCACCTGCCAAGGTCAAGCTGTCGGATATCGCGACGATCTCCACGGTCGCTTCCCAGGATTCGATTACTAGATATAACGGCAAGCCGAGCTTCGTGATCGGCGTCGTGAAGAGCCAGGAGGCCAACACGGCGGACGTGGCGAACGAAGTCAAAGACGTTCTGAACGCTTACCAAGATAAAGGCGAGCTGGACATTCACGTGATCGAGGACCAGGGCAAAGCGATCGAGGAATCGGTATCGTCGCTGGTTCGCGAAGGCGCGTTCGGCGCGTTGTTCTGCGTCATCATCATCTTCTTGTTCCTGCGCAACATCCGGGCGACGCTGATCTCCATCGTATCCTTGCCGATATCGATTTTCGCCACCATCACGATTCTGAACCAGATGGATTATACGCTGAACATCATGACGCTGGGCGGCATCGCCGTCTCCATCGGGCGCATCGTGGACGACAGCATCGTCGTTATCGAGAATATATTCAGGTGGCGGCAGGAAAAAGGCAGCGAGCTGAAAGGCAAGGAGCTTGCCTACAAAGCGACTAAGGAAGTCATCGGCGCGGTCGGATCCTCGACCATCGCGACCGTCGTCGTCTTCGCGCCGCTGGCCTTCGTGAGCGGGATCATCGGCGAGTTCTTCCGTCCGTTCTCCATCGCGGTCGTCGTCTCGATCCTGTCTTCCTTGCTCGTGGCGGTCATGCTGATCCCGGTGCTGGGCGCGAAGTTTTTCAAGAACGTCAAGCCGCACAAGGAAGGCAAGGGCGCGCTGGCGCGCCGGTACGAAAAGCTGATTCAAGGCGCGCTCAAGCGCAAAGCGCTCGTCCTGGGCGCATCCGTGCTGCTGCTCGCCGCATCGCTAGGCACGATTCCGATTCTCGGCGTCGCCTTCCTGCCGGCCGATTCGCTGCCTACCGCCTCGATCGAAGTGTCGCTGCCGGCGAAGAGCCAGCTGGAGCAGACCAACAAAGCGGCGGAGAAGGTCGAATCCTACATTCAAAGCTTGAAGGATGTGGAGAACTACCAGGTCAGCATCGGCGGCGGCTCCGGCAATCCGTTCGGCGGCGGCCTCTCGCAGAACAACAAAGCCACGGTAACCGTTCAATTTGCCAAAAAAGCAAATGTAGAGAAGATTGTGGAGCAAGCAAACGCCGAACTGCCCGCAATGGTGGCCGCAGAGGTTGAGGGTGCATCCGCCAAGGTTCAGGAAGGCCAACAGCAAGGCTTGCCCGACGGCAGCGGCATCGATGTCACGCTTTATTCCGACAATGTCGACCATCTGTCTCAAGCGGCCAAGCAAGTGGAGCAGTTAATGCTCGCGAACTCGGACCTGAAGGATGCCGGCAACAATATGAACGACGTCTCGCCCAAGTGGGTGCTGACGTTAAACCAAAAGGGTCTCGACGCAGGCGTCAGCGCGATGGCCGTGATGCAGGCCGTGAACGAGCAGTTGAAGCCGATCGATGCCGGCACTTATCAGCTCGACGGTCAGAGCCGGGACGTCGTCCTCTCGTACGACCGGCAGATCGGCTCCCGCGAGCAGCTCGAACAAATCGCGATTCCGACCCTGTCCGGTACGATGAAGCTGCAGGATGTCGCCAATGTCGACGTTCAAAATGCGCTGGCGACGATCAATCACGACGACGGCAAGACGTACGCGACGATCAGCGCGAGCATCAAGGACGGCGGCGACACCGCGTCCATCACCAAGAAAGTGGAGGATGACGTCCGCAGTCTGGCCTTGCCTTCCGATGTAGAGCTCAGCTTCGGCGGCGGGCTCGCCATGATCAGCGAAGGCTTCACCAGCATCGGCATTGCCATGGTCGCGGCGGTAGGACTCGTCTTCCTCGTCATGAGCATGACGTTCGGCGGCATCGTGACGCCGCTGATCATCCTGTCGTCGCTGATCTTCATTCCGGTCGGCTCGCTCGGCGCCCTGCTGGTGACCGGCCAGGCCCTGTCCATGAGCGCGATGATCGGGATGCTCATGCTCGTGGGGATCGTCGTAACGAACGCCGTCGTGCTCCTCGACCGCGTCGAGAAAAATCGCAAGTCGGGCATGGCCGTCACCGAATCGATCGTCGAAGCGTGCAAAACGCGCCTCAGACCGATTCTGATGACCGCGTTCGCGACGATGCTGGCGCTCTTGCCGCTCGCCTTGTCCGGCTCCTCGACCAGTCTCATCTCCGGCGGCTTGGCCGTGACCGTCATCGGCGGATTGTTCACGTCCACCTTGCTCACGCTCATCGTCGTTCCGGTCATTTACGAGCTGGCTTGGAAGAAACGAAAGGTTCGCGAGATAGAGAATTTCTAAAAACAAGGCAAAGGATTTCTAAAATCAAGACAGAGAATTACTAAAATAACGAATAGGTAAGTCTCAGGCTGTCGAGAAAACTCGGCAGTCTTTTTTATGCCGATTTACTTGTCATGCGTTCGTTCCTTGCTTGTTATGCGCTCGCTCCTTACCTTTGCCATACATCCGCCCTGTTCACACAACCCGCTTTCTGGGAAAATCGGGTTAACCTATTTACGATCATAGCGAGGTATAAAATGAAAAATATGAACTTCCAAGTCAACCTGCAAGGCGTCATCGATCTGCTGTCCAACCACCTGTACTCGGATCCCGGCGTATTCGTGCGCGAACTTCTCCAGAACGGCGTAGACGCGGTCACCGCACGCAAGCGCCTGGGGCATGCCTTTGAGGAATCCGTAAAGGTCGAGGTGTTCCCCGCTTCGAACACGCTGTCTTTTTCCGACAACGGCTGCGGTCTGACGGAAGCGGAGATCGAGCAATTCCTGGCGCGCATCGGCAGCTCGACCAAGCGGGAGGATCAAGATGCGGCGGACGACTTCATCGGCCAATTCGGCGTCGGCCTGCTGGCCTGCTTTGTCGTAAGCGCGGAGATCGTGCTGATCACGCGGTCTGCACTTGACGGGGATCCGCTGGAGTGGCGGGGTAAGCCGGACGGCACCTACACGATCAAGAAGCTGAAGCGGCAGGTACCCGTGGGAACCACGGTGTATCTCCAGGCAAAACCGGATTACGAGGAGTTTTTCGAGTATTACCGGGTAAGCGAGCTGCTGGAGAAGTACGGCGCGTATCTGCCGACGCCGATCCTGCTGCGGGAAGACAAGTACGAGCGCAGAATCAACGACGCGGTCCAGCCGTGGAAGCTGAGCAAGCCGGATGCGATGGGCTATATCGAGCAGACGACGTATACCAAGCCCATGGATATCATCCCGCTGCATTCGGCCATCGGCGGCGTCACCGGCATCGCGCATGTGCTTCCTTATGCGGTCAGCCTGCAGGACGAGAAGAAGCATCGGGTTTACCTGAAAAACATGCTGCTGTCGGACAAAATGAGCAATATATTGCCCGCATGGGCGTTCTTCGTGAACGGCATCATCAACACGGAGAATCTGCGGCCCACGGCTTCGCGCGAGGCCTTTCAGGAGAACGACCTGTTCTTCGCCGTTCGGGACGAACTGGGCGCGTGCATCAAGCAATATCTGATCGAGCTGAGCGAGCGCGATCCCGAGCTGTTCCAGCGCATCGTCCTCATTCACCGCGCTTCGATCAAGACGATGGCCGTCGAGGACGAGGAGCTGTACGCGCTTTTTATCCGGCACCTGACCTTTGAGACCTCTTACGGCGACATGAAGATGGCGCAGATTCTCGAGGGACGCGCGACCATCGCGGTCACTGCCTCGGTAGACGAGTTTCGTCAGGTGTCCCGCGTGGCCAGAGCGCAGGAGCTGATGGTCGTGAACGGCGGCTATGTGCACGACATGGACTTGATCCGGCGACTGCCGGCAGTGACAGAAGACGTCACCGTCAGCATCCTCGACAGTCTGACGTTTGCCGAACGGTTCGAGCAGCTGGACGTAGAGGACAAGCGCGACGTACAGCCTATGTTGGAAGACAGCGACCTGCTCCTCGAACGCTTTAACTGCCGCTCCCTCGCCCGGTGGTTCGAGCCTGCGGACATCCCGGTGCTCTACAATACGAACCAGGAGGCCAACTTCTTCAAGCTGGTCGAGGAGAGCGAGAAGGAAGCGAATCCGCTGTTCGGAGAAGTCGTGCAGGTGGTCAAAAATGACATGTACGAGCAGCCCTACGCGAGGCTCTGCTTCAACTACAACAATCCGATGGTACGAAAAGCTGCACAAACGCGAGATCCCGCGCTGCGTAAGGCGAGCATCGAGCTTTTCTACACGCAGGCCCTGCTGCTGGGCAACCATCCGATGAACGCGGACGAGCTGAGAATGATGAACGATTCCCTGCTGAAGTTCATGAACAGAGGCCTCGACGGGGAGACGGAGGCGAGCCGATGAAAAACCGATACGACGAGCTGAGGCGGGCGACCTGGAGTCTGCCGGACGGCAAGCAGAAGCTGGCGGTCATGGAGGAAATGATCCTCATCGCGGACCGGTACATGACCGAAGAAGATGCGTACGACATCCGGATGGATTACCTATCTGCGGCGATCGAGGCCGGCCGGCCGGAAAAGATGCTCGTCGTCTTTTCCTGGTGCGTCTCAAAGTTTGAGAAGAATCCCGGGGCCTACGGCCATCATATGCTGATCTGGTGTTACAAATGGGTGCTGAACGAGCTCTGGCAGATGCCCGAGTTCAGCTTGGAGCAGATCGAGCGGATCTATGCGGACTTCAAGGCAAAGTGCCTGCAGTTCGGCTACAGTCTGCGACCTTATTATCAGCAAAAGATCAACCTGCTGTTGTCGCAGGGCCGTCAGTCGGAGGCAGCGGCGTATTATAAGAAATGGCGCGCCGCGCCGCGGGATTCGCTGGCCGACTGCAAGGCTTGCGAGCAGAACCTGTTCGGCAAGTATCACTTCCAGGTCGGCTATCCCAAAAAAGGGCTGCAGGCGCTGAAGCCGATTCTCGACGGCCGGATGCGGTGCCGGTCGATCCCGCAAAATACGTACGCGCAGATCATTTTGCCGCTCTTGAAGGTCAAAGAATACGAGCAGGCGATTGCTGCCGCAAAAAAGTCCGTTCACCTGTTGGACGGGCCGATGTATCTGGAGGAGTTCGGCCAGTTCCTGGCCTTTTACACGGTGACGGATCTGGCCAAGGCGGAGAAGCTGTACAATCGTACGGTGCATCTCGCCCTGGAGAGCAGGAATGGTTGGCATCGGCTCCATTATTGGATGGCGGTCCGGCAGTTCCTGCGCGAGTGGCACCGGAAACGGCGCAGAAAAAAGCTGGCCGCCTCCGAAGTCGTGACGCCCGATTGGCTGGACGACGAGATCGCCTCGTTAACCGCAGCCTTCAATCGCAGAAACGGCAACGACTATGCGGACCATATCGTCGCGGAGAACGACATGATGGCGGGCAAGCTGCTTCGCGAATATGCGGCGGCGCAGTAGCGCTTGTATGTAAGAAAAAAGCGGCTCGCGGGCCGCTTTTTTGTCGTTTAGGTCATTGGGTTTTCTTCAGCGCAAGTATATCTTGCTCCGACAATCCGGTTGCTTGGGCAATGGTGGGGATATCCAGGTTCAATCGCAGCATGTTCCTGGCGGCTTCCTTCATGCCTGCTTCCATGCCTGCCTGCATGCCTGCCTCCATACCTGCCTTCATACCTGCCTCCATGCCTGCCTGCTTAACGCCTTCAATCATCGACGCTTCATCATGCAGGTACTTCTGACGGGCTTCATACAAACGGCGGGCCTCCGAGTCTGGTTCGTTCATCTTCAGCACCTCTTATTTCAACGCAAGAATCTCCTGCTCTGACAATCCCGTCGCTTGAGCGATGATCGAGATATCTACGTTTAATCGCAGCATGTTCTTAGCGACCTCCTTGATGCCTGCCTGCTTCGCGCCTTCGATCATCGACGCTTCATCATGCAGATACTTCTGGCGAGCTTCATACAAACGGCGGGCCTCCGAGTCTTGACTCAAGTATTGCAGCGTGTCCATCGCTTTTTCTAATCCCGGTTCATTCATCTTCAGCGCCTCCCAGTAGGTTGTGTCCACGCCTTTCAGAAAGAGCAGCCAGTTTCCAAGCCGCCTTGCGTCGGTATCACGTCTTCCAGCTTGGTCAATTCCAGAAAATGAACTTCAATATCGTCGCTTAGCGGAATTAACGTCCTATCTTCACGTAAATGAAATACATTATGGTATTCGCCATTCGGCAAAAAGGCATAGTTCAATATATTAATGGTGACGCACTTTTTCAGCTTTTGATACCGCTTGCCTTCCTTAAGCTGGCCGGCATATCGCTTGCTCCAATAGAACAACGTTCGCTTTTCAATATCGTATTTGTTAAAAAGCTGCATTTCAATGTCAATCAGCTTGCCCTCCGTCGTCCTGGCGTAAACGTCGAAGATCGACTGCTTGTCGAGCGGATCGTCCTTGTCGGTATAAGGATTCATCAGGATAATCTCCGTCAATGGCGGCTCTCCTGCTTCAGTAAATATCTGGTTCAGGAACGCCAGCAGCACATCCTTGTTATTCTCGCTGCCGAAAATGCGCTTGAATACAAAATCCACCCGGGGATCAAGCAGTTCCACTCGACCAACTCCAACTCGGTTTGTTAGTCTCATTATACCAAAATTTCCGTCGATTCCTCGTTAGAAGCGGCGATTAACCCACGCTCGTCAAAAAAGCGGGAATCGCGTCAGAACAATAAGAAACCGCCAGGAAAATTCGCCCTGACGGTCTCTTTTAAACGTTGACGGATGCCCGAAAGTTGATCGGTTGCGAAACGCCTGTCGGTGGCTCATCCGCCTATCGTTCCGACAGGTTGGTGATCGTCGCCCGCGCAGATGTTTCGTCGTCACGCTGGTCTTTCGTCGTCACGCTGGTCTTTCGTCGTCACGCTGTTCTTTCGTCGTCACGCTGTTCTTTCGTCGTAATGCCTACAAATATACATCTTTTTCCGCCGATTTCGGCCCTTTTGAACAGGATAACTGCAAATGTGCAGGTATTTTCCTCCACCCGTCCCATTTTCGACTCGTGCTTCGAATTTACCTGCACATTTGCAGGTTTTTTATCAAGTGTCGTTGGCCGACAAAAAATGCCTGTATATATGCAGGTTTTCGACCCGCATAACATCGTAAAGCGCCGGCAAGCCGAAAGCGCGCTTACCTGTCACGAATCGCCGCCGAATTTAGTCGGGGTAGCTCGCCCTGACGGTCCTTTCATTTCGCATACAGCGAAGTCCCGCTTCACCTGTAACGTTGCTTGCATGCAGCGGCGATTTTCTCCTATCACCACGCTTCAAGACAACGCCCAGTCGCCCGCGCTCACACGTCGTAATTCACCACATAATGCTGCAGCGCCGTATTATAGTATCCCTCGCTGTACTCGACCACGCCGCCCGCCTCGTCATAGGCGTAGCGCTGCCGCTTGAGCAGCGGCGCGCCTGCCGCAAGGTTCAACTGCTCGGCGATGCCGGCAGGCGCCGACGTCACTGCGAACGCATCCCGGAACCGCGCCAGCACGATGCCGTTCTCCTCCAGAAATCCGTACAACGACTGCTCCGCCAGCCCCGACAAGTCCGCCTTTTCCAGCCTCTCCGGCAGATAGTGCGCATAATGGATATAAGGCGCCCCGTCCAACAGGTAGAGCCGTTCGATCCGCAGGCCCCCGTCCCCCAACAGACGGTGCTGCTCGGACCCCGTCTCGTGCCGGACGGTTGCGGCACCCAGCAGCCGTTTTTGCATCGCATGGCCTTCCTCGACGAGCAGCTCGGTGAAGCTCTTCCACGTCGATCGCTTAGCCGCCTTCGTGTTGCGGATAACCCGCGTCCCCCGGCCGCTGCTCGGCTCCAGGTAGCCCTCTTGCACGAGCTCCTTAATGGCGCCCCGAATCGTGATCTTGCTCACGCCAAACTCCTCCTCGAGCCGCGGCTCGGGAGGAATATTGGTGTCGAGCGGATACTGCCCGTGCAGAATCCGGTCCTTCAATATATTTTTAATCTGCATATATAACGGCCGCTTGTTGCGGGACAGATTCACGGTCTCGATCTCTACCTTTCTATGTCGCCTGCCGCCTCCGTCATGGCGCGGACGATCTCCGCCTCCGACGACATCGGCGTGTCGCCCTGTACCGTATGGGCCAGCATCGCCGCGGCAGCCGCGAACTCGACGGTTCGCCCGGACGGCATTCCCGTCAGCGCGCCGTGCAGGATACCGCTCGCGTACGCGTCTCCTGCTCCAATTCTATCATAGACAGCGAACGTTAGCGTTTTAGAAAAAGAAATTTTCCGGTTTTTGTATAAAAAACCTTGCAGGGTGTGCGTCCCGTCTCCGATGATGGCACGATGGGTACCCGCGATTGCGGCGATGCCGTAGGTATCGGCCACGCCCGGAATCAGCTCGACCAGCTGGTCCCTGCTTCCCGTCCGGTCCGTCTCCATACCGAGGATGTGAATGGCGTCCTTCTCGTTCATCAGCACGAGGTCCGCAAGGCTCAACATCTCGATATAGTGCGGTTTCGCCTTCGCGTAGCCGTCTTCGCCCCAGAGCGTCGGACGGTAATTGCAGTCGAAAACAACGAGCCCGCCCTTGCGTTTGACCGCACGCGCCAGCTCCGCCATGTGGCCGCGCACCGTATCGTTCATGGCGAGCGTAATGCCGCAGAAGTGCACGGCGTCCAGCTCCTCCGCGATCGCTTCCCAATCATAGGCGCCCGCAGGCGCCGTGTTGAAGCTGCTCTCCAGCCGGTTCGTGTACGTAACGCGGCTCGGCCTCGCGCCAAAGCCGTTCTCGAGGAAGTAGAGACCGACATACTTCCCGTCCCGCCGGACGAAGTCCTGCGCTACGCCCAGCCTGCGCAGATATGCGACGGCGGCGTCGCCGAGCGGGCTCACCGGCAGCGTCGTGACGAGATAGCCGGCATGACCGAACCGCGCGAGCGCCGATACGATGTTAACCCCGGTGCCGGAAAAAGAGTATTTGAGCGTATCCGCCTGGGTGAGCAACTCGTAGCCCGGCACCTGCAGACGCATCATAACTTCGCCGAAGGCGGCAATTTTTTTAGGCATACCGGTCGACCAGTTCCTTCATCGTTGCCAGCAGGCGGCGCACGTCGTCGGTCTTCGTCTTGCCCGTAGCTTTATCGACGATCGAGGAGTAGACATGCGGAATCACCTGCGGTACGCCCGCTTCGAGCGCCATTCGGACGATCGGTTCGAAGTTGTCCAGGTCGATGCCCCCCGTCGGCTCGAGCGCGAAGCCTTCCGCTGCGCAAGCCTCCACGACCGCCTTGTACTCGTCTTCGCGGCTCAGCCCGTTCATCGGAAAATACTTCAGCGCGTTGCCGCCCATGTCGCGCACGAGCGCGATGGCTGCGCGGACGGGCAGGATCGCGTGCTCGGCCGCGGCCGCGCTGACCGGTCCCGTCGACACGTTGACATAGCCGATCCGGCCTGTCGGGGAGACCAAGCTGTTGATCCAGCTGTCCTGTCCGCCGAGGCTCGCGCGCGTCGCGCCGACTGCCGGGAACACCTGATTGATATGGCTGCCGGGATAATGCCTGACGATCTGCGCCACGACGGCCGCCTGCCGATTGTCGCCGGCGCCGAGCCCGATCGATACCGCGTCGTCGATCGCGCGCCCGTATTCCTTCATCGCCTCCACCGCGGCCGGGACGGTCGGGTAATCCTTGGACAGCACGCCCACCAGCACATGCCCTTCGGCCGCATCGAATACTTCCTTCGCGTTCTCCACGCTGTTCGCCAGGACGTTTAACGCTGCCCGCTCTTTGTACAGTCTCTTCGTCACACCGCTCGTCATCTCATTGTCCTCCTGCCAGCTCGCGAATTCGCGATGCGATCATGTGAATGTCGTCGCCCTGTAGAGGGCGCGGGTCGATATCGAAGTAGCCTTGGCGGACGCCGTAATCCCGGGTGTAGATGGCGATATCGCCCTCCTGCAGCTCCTTCGCGAGGCGCACGGCCGTCGTCTTCGTCAGCTCGGGATCGATCTTAATGCGTCCGCGGTAAATGGCACGGCCCGCTTCGTCCTGCACGATCGCCACCTGCACGCCCGCCAGATCGTTCAGGGGCGCGAGCGCCTGCAGCGCTTCCTTTTCCCGTTCGCTCGTATCTTCCTTGACCATATACTCATCAAGCGCCTGAAGCAAGCCGAACGTCGTCTCCTTGCCCACCTTCATGCTGCGCCCGATGCCGTGCAGCTGCACCTTCAGCCATTCGACATACGCCCGCTTGCCGCCGACGATGCCCGAAGTGGGGCCTTCGATTGCTTTGGAGCCGCTGTAGATCGCCAGGTCCGCGCATTTCACGTACTTCCGGATATCCTCTTCGGCCGCGGCGTCAACGATGAGCGGAACCCCGCGCCGCTGCGCGATTTCCCACGCTTCCTCGACGGAGATCATGTTTTTCTGAACGGCATGGTGCGACTTTACGTACAAAATGGCTGCGGTCCGCTCGCCGATCGCGTCCTCGATATGCGCCGCCTTGCCCTCGTTGGCATAGCCGGCCTCCACGACCTTGCCGCCCCCCAGATATACCATCGTCTCCACGGGCGCGCCGTACTGCACGTTATGTCCTTTCAGCATGATGATCTCGTTCCGCACGATAGGCTCCTGATGCAGACGCTCGCTGAGACGCCGGTTGCCCCTCGTGACGATGGCAGCCACCGACAGCGCGATACCGCTCGACGCGGAGTTGACCACGACTGCCGCCTCCGAACCCAAAATGCCCGCGATCCGGTCGCCCGCCTTGTCAACGAGATCCGCGATCTCTACATACTGCTGCCCGCCCTGCTTCATCGCTTCCATGACGGTGTCCGTCGGCGCGGACACGCCGAGGATGCTCATCCTTCCGCTTGCATTGATGACGCGCTTAAGCCCGTACTTCGCATTCCATGAACTCGCCATTCGCCAAGACTCCTCTCGGTATGATTCGTTGATTGGCCTTGCGTTCGATCCCCTCGGAATCCAAGAGCGACACCGGTTCTTCCAGGACGTTAAATATTGTCAGATGCGCGCGGTCCCCGACTTGTATGCGTCCGAGCTCGGGCCGTTTGAGCCACTGCGCCGCACTGGAAGTGACCGCCGCGACGACCTCCTCCAAGGGATAGCCTAGATAAAGGAACTTGCTCATTACGTTCGCCAGGCTGTACACCGGACCGTTCAGGCGATTGCCCCGATAGATGTCGGAGCTGATCGTATGCAGCCCGATGCCATGCGCCTTCGCCGCCTCGGCGACCCTAAACGAGAAGCTGGCCGTACCATGCCCGACATCCAACCGCACGCCGCGCTCGAGCGCTTCCAACAGCGCAAGGATCGGCCGGCCCTCAGCGTCAAACAGATTGTTGGGCTTGCCGTTGAGATAGTGCGTGACGATATCCCCTTCCCTCAGGTGGGAGAGCACCTCCTCGATCGCCGGCGGCGCGGAGCCGATATGGACCATGAGCGGCAATCCGGTCGCGGACGACAATTCCCGGGCGATGCGCAGCGGCGCAATGCCGCTGTCGCCGACGACGCTGCGGCTGATGCGCGCCTTGAGTCCGACGATCAAGTCGGGATAACGGGCAACGGCATCGCCTACCCGCTCCCCGTCGAGCCATGCGAGCTGCGACAGCTCGTCGACCCGGCTCAATCCGATGCGCGAGATGTTCAGAAACGCCAGCAGGTTCGTCTTCGCGCTCCCGCCGCTCGCCGCCAGCTCCCCGATCCGGTCCGCCCCGCAGCTGCCCGCGTCGACGATCGTCGCCACGCCCTGTTTTACGCCGATCTCGTCGATCTCGTCCCCATAGGGGTCGAATGCCGGGAAGGCATGCACGTGCATGTCGATCCAGCCGCTCGATACATAAGCTCCGCCGCATTCGATTGTGCGAATGTCCGCGTCTGAAACGGGGACGCTAGCCGGCGTACCCGATGTCATACCAGCTTCCGCCTCGTCCACGCTAACGATGCGGCCCGATGCGATCTCAATGTTCACCGGCCGTCCATCCAACAGCTTCAGATTGCGCAGCAAGAAGCGATTGTCCATACTTTCACCCGCTTATTGTGGAATTACGATTTTTTTCTAACCTCTACTCTTTAAGATAGCATAGAAAACGATAAATACAATATATCGTTATAATGTTTAAGGAGGAAATTGAAAATCGAAAGTTTATAGAAGGTTGATTTGCCTTAGCGGTATTGAAGTTGAGTTTCGCAGTCTCGCGATGTGGCTCTATGTAGAGCTTCAATGCCTCAGTTGTTACCACAGACCCGCCAAGTAGCTCCACTTGGAACCTCATAGCCTCGATCGGCGGCAGCGCGGCCTCGCAATAGTCCAACGCAAATAGGATGAAGGAGAGTGTTGCCTCCGCTTCATCCCGTTCCGTGTATTAGCAGCCTTTGGGCCGAATCCATCTGCCGCCCTTCAACTCTCCGAAGCCTTACTCTTCGAAGCCTTATCGCTGGACCACAGCACCTTGCCGGTGCGATCGACGAGTCCGTAGACGTAGTCGTTGCCGCCCTTCCAATTGGAGAAATTCGCGACGCCGTGTGCGAACGTCCAAGCCGACGTGAATTGCGGCGCGATAACCGTCTCTCCCTTGAGGTTCTTGAAGCCGACGAGCTCGCCTGCGTAAAAAGAAACCAATCCGTCCCCAACGTCGCCGATATCCCGCACTGCGCCCAGGCTGACGGCCTTGCCGGTCTTGTCGATCAAAAAGCTCCGGTAGCCGCCGTTCTCCTGCACCATCGCGCGCGCGTATCCCTCGTGGAAGTCGCCCGTCCAGCCTGGCGCGTAAGCCGGCTTGATGACCCACTCGCCCTGGCGGTCGATATAGCCGGTCTTGCCGTTTTGAACGGCGATCGCGAGCCCTTCGGAAAAGGCCGTAGCCGTCTCGAACTGCGGCGCGATCGCGAACTTGCCCTTGCGGTCGATATACCCCGTCCGCTCAACGTTCTTGCCTCCGACCTTGACCAGCTTGCTGACCGGTGCCAGCCCCTCCGAGAACGAACCCGTATGAAGCGTGCCCGCGATCGGCGGGATGACGGTGCGGCCCGAATGGTCGATATAGTAGGTTTTGTCGTCCTTCACCACTTTGGCCAGACCTTCGGAGAAAGCGTAAAGCCTGTCATACACCGCAGGCAGCACCTCGCGTCCTTGGCGGTTCAGCGCGCCCATCTTGACTACGCTGCCTTCGGTCAGCGTCTTGAAGGTCGCAAGCCCTTCACTGAAGGAGTCGATGCTGTAATACTTGGCGTTCACTTTCATAACCGTCTTGCCTGAACGGTCGATGAGCCCATACCCGCCGTAAGTACCCTTCACCGGCGCCACGTCCTCGTAGCCGAAGCCCATGCCGAAGAGGCCCGGCTTGCGGAGCCGTTCCTTGCCTTGATTGTCGACGTAGACCGTCCCATCCGATGTATTAAACGCATGCCAGTATTGCGCTTCAAGTAGGCTTTCCGTGGTGCTGCCGCCCGCCAGGACCTCCGCCGGACGCAGCTGAATCAGGTTTGTGCCCGGCACGACGCTATAACCGATATCTGAGAGCTCGCCCGCGAAGCTTAAGGGAATGAACAGCGTCCCGTTCACCACACGCGGCGCGGGTTCGATTGTCCTCGCGACGGTACCGTTCAGCACGGCCTTTGTGCTGCCTGGCTTCAGACTGACCTGCCCGATGACGCCGCCCTTCAACACGACCTCGGACGCCGTCGACTTGGCGATCGTATAGCCGAACCGCTCCGCGATCGGACGCAGCGGGACCATCAGTACGCCGTTCTCGTTGATCGGTCCCTCGGGCAGCAGCAGATGCTGGCCTTGATCATAGATTTCCCAGTTCGCCGCGCTTGCGCGGGCCACAGGTCCGGCCGTCCAGGCGGCTCCCGCCAGCAGGGAGGAGAGCAACGCGACCGTTGCGGCCTGCCTGGCGATACGGATATAATGCAGCTTCATGGCTCGCATCTCCTTTATAGGACACTAAGTAAATATTTCCTATAATAGGACGATAATCCTGCGAAAAAGTTGCTAAGACGTAACCGATGCCCCTGGCGAGCGGCGATCCCACGCATACAAGATTAATGTCAGGCCGAGCCCGATCAGCGACATGACGACGCCAAACCAGGGCAGATGCGCGAGCCCGATATGCGTGATGACCAAGCCGCCGAGCCATGCGCCTCCCGCATTGCCAAGGTTAAGCGCCGAGTGGTTCGAGGTCGAGGCAAGCGCCGGCGCGTCCTTGGCCAGCGTCATGATGCGGATCTGCAGCCCCGGCAGCAGGCCGAAGGAGGCGATGCCCCAGAGGAATACGGTGATAACGACCGCGACGGGGAAACGAAGGTCGGCCGCCAGCAGCGCGAGGATAAGCGCCAGCACCAGAAAGCTGCCGATCATCGTGGGCATAAGCTTCCAATCGGCGAGCTTGCCGCCGAGGATGTTGCCGGCCGTTACGCCAAAGCCGAACAGGACGAGCACCCACGGCACGCTCGCCTCGGGAATTCCGGTCACATCCTGGAGCAGCGGCGCAATGTAGGTGAACACGCCGAACAAGCTGCTGCACCCAAGCGCGCCGGTGAGCAGGAGCAACAGCAGCTTCGGCTGCGCAAGCGCCCGTACCTGCCGGACGATGCTGACCGCCATCGCTGCCGATTCAATCGTCCTTGCACAAATAAACGCGCCGAAGCAACGCAAAAGGCGGCCCGAGGGCCGCCTGCATGATTACTTATCCGTTTGCTCGTATCCGATTAGAGGCTGCCGCCGCCAAGTCCCGGGAGACCCAGCTGGCTCAGTTGATCGTCGGTCAGCACGTCTTCGGCCTTCGGCTCGCCCGACAGCTTCACGTCGCCGTTGATGTCGGTCAGCTCCTGGACGATCTTGATCGTGCCGCTGGCGGACTGGCCTTCCTCCGTGCCCGCGAACGCGATCTTGGCATCGGTATAGCTGGCATAGCCCTTGCCGTCGATACCGATGTTCGAGAGGATATCGAGCGTCTGCACGCTCTTTTTGAATTCCTCAAGGTCCTTCGAAATATCGTTGTCCTTGGATTCGGCCAGGCTCTTCTTGGCTTCGTCCAGGTCGGATTGTTCGAGCTTCAGCATCTTGCGATACTCTTCGTTCTTGGAGAGCAGGTCAATGACTTCCGGCCCGATATCGTTCGTGATCGTCTGGATGAGCGGCTCTACCTGGTCCTTCGTAACGTGCGTCTGCACGACCTTATCTATGCCGTCCGTCGTAATGCCCGCATCCTTGGCGGAGACATCCTTCAGGTAGGTATCCTCGTCGATATGCTTGAATACGATTGCGGACACGTCGTTCAAGAGCTTTTGCGTCGTGCCGATGTCGAGCGACTGGATATCTTGGCCCTCCTGCTCGGCCAGCTTCTTCAGGTCGACTTCGATATACTTGCCGACGATCTCTGCGGGCAGGCCCAGCATCGGGATGTTCGGCACCTTGACCCATAACTTTTCCTTGTTCATGAGGATCGGCACAGTGATGGTCATCGCGAGGTCGCCTTTAATATTGATCTGCAGATTGATCTCTGCGAGCATCGGATCCTTGCGATAGCCGCCTGTCCAGGACAGCTCGGCATTGCTCAGGAAGCCGCTCGCCATACTAGCGTACCCGTCCTCGTCATCTGCGGATTCGGGCAGCTTCAGATCGGAGATCTGGAGGCTCCCTTTCATGCTATAGGAAGTGATTTGAGATGATTTCTTCAGAGCGTCTTGAAGTGTCTCTTGCGCCGACTTGGAGCCTGTGCAGCCTGCTAACAGGATGAGCACGAGGAGCGCTGCGATGGCGGCCAGTACTCTCTTTTGGTTAAGCAAAATAACGAAATCCCCCTTCAAATTCTGGATGATAGCTTCTAGAAATAGAAGCAGCCTCCATTTTAGTCCATAAGGGACCAAGATGGAAGCTCTTTTTGTTAAAGAGTCGATTAAGCCGGATTGTAACCGGTTCCCTTTTAATGGATGTCCTTTTTGCGGAAACGACCGCCCTTGACGTCATGAATATTGCCGACGGCGAGGAAGGCGACGGGGTCGAGCTCGTTGACGATGAGTTTGAGCTTCGCTTCCTCCAGACGGGAGATGACGCAGAAGATGACTTGCTTGGCATTGCCCGAATAGCCGCCTTCTCCGTTGAGATACGTGACGCCCCGGCCGAGACGGCTCACGATGGCATCGCCGATATCGCGATAGTTGTCGCTGATGATCCACACGGACTTGGACTCGTCGAAGCCTTCGATCGTCAGATCGATGACCTTGAACGCTATATAATAGGCGATCAGTGAGAACATGGCGTTGTCCCAACCGAATACCAGGCCTGCGCTTCCTAAGATAAATACGTTGATGAACATGACCATTTGGCCGACTGAAAAAGGACTGCGCTTGCTGAACAGGATCGCGACGATCTCCGTCCCGTCCGTCGTGCCGCCGAAGCGGATGACGATGCCGACGCCGACGCCGAGGAAGATGCCTCCGAAGATGGCGGCCAGCAGAGTTTGATCTGTAAAGGGTTCTACGTGATGAAGCGCCTGCGTCGTGATGGCCAGCGTAACGACGCCGAGCAAGGTAGACAGCGCAAAGGTTTTGCCGATTTGCTTGTAACCGATGATGAGGAAAGGCAGGTTGAAGAGGAACAGGAAAATACCGATCGGCCAATGCGTTAGATAGGCCACCATGATGGATATGCCGGTGATGCCGCCGTCGATGATGGAGTTCGGAACCAGGAATACTTCAAGCGCTGCGCCGACGAGCACTGCGCCGACGATAATGGCAATGACGCGCTTGGCAACCTCGAACAACGATAGGCCGCTATGCTGCGTTTTCTTGATGGGCGCTTGGACCGCCGCTTGGCCTTGAGCATGGGGAGACTTGGAATTGGATTTCTTCGAACTGGTCATAAGCACCTCCTGATAGGCAGTTTCTGATTATATTATAACAGTTTAAAGTATGCGGAGAAAAGACACAGTATTAAAGAATTTGGGCATTTTTCAGCGAAAACAGCCGAATTCGACGCAAATAAGCGATTCAGGCCGCCTGACGGCGGCTTAAATCGCTCAATGTGCGCAAGAGGAGCCTTTACGACCGCGTACAGGGGAATGAAGTCTCCATTTTGCCCCCGTCTCCGGCCGTCACAGAATCTCTCAGCCTTGGGGATTATGGTGGCTTACATGATTGCGGTTTTTGACCTTTTTGGAGCCGGACAACGGCTCCTGGCCCCCGCGGTGTCCCGGACTGCGCTCGTCCCGCTCTTGTTGCGGATTTGCTTCAGGCACCGGCTGCGACTTGGGCTTGCTCATGGGGACGATCCCTCCGCTCGTTAGTCGTGGTGCTTCAGCGTTTTGTCGTTGACCGGCTCGTCGTGATTCATCGAATCCTGATGGCGACGGTCGTTATGCTGCTGATTAAGCTGCTGGGCGTGGTGCGCGTTTACTTTTATCTCGGCGAGGTCTTCCGCGACGTTGCTCAGGTTTTTGTCCGCCATTCCGTTGTCATTGGCCACTTCGTTCACCCCTAAGCATGCGTGTATGGCTGCAGCGTCTGCGCGCATTCATGCAGATGCCTGCGGTAGTCTACGATCAGCTCTTGCAGCACGTCGCTGCGCTCGTCCACGGCTTGTCCGTCGCGTTCGACGTCGGAGAGGCCGACCTCGATCTCGCGGCTGTCCACGTATCGAACGGAGAAGTCGAATTCAAGATTCTGCCGCCCGGCGCTGCGGATCTGAACCAGCAGTCCGTCCGGGTTCGCTTCGTCCGCGCGCACCTCGGCCTGGTCGCCGCCGTGCAGATGCTGCTGGAGCTCGCTCTGCCATCTTTGCACAAGCTCGGATTGAGGAATCGTCAGTTTATCTTCGGTTGACATGGCTATTGCACCTCCGCCCCGTTAGATTGGCCTGGGACGGCAAAGTTCATGCAAGAAAGGGAGGGCGGATATGTCTGGGCATCGGGTGAAAATGGGCACGCTGTGCAAGAAGGAAACGTCAGGGAGGATCGCCCTGACGGTTTCACTTTTGCGGATATCCGAAACTTGATGGGTGCGAACGCCTAACGATGGCTCATCCGCCAATCGTTCAGATGGGGCGCGGACGGTCGTCGCTCATAATCGTTCCTTCGCCGCAAAGCCTGCAAATTTACATCTAATTTTGGTGTTCTCGACCCTCTTGGGATGACGTATAGTAGTTTGTGTACCATGTTTTGGAGCCTAGTCAGGCAACAAAAAAGTAGGGTATCCTCGGGACTGCGATATCACCAAGGAGGAACCCTACTCGATGAGTACTATACCCGAAAACCT